>NZ_FRCR01000007.1 GCF_900142995.1 Caldanaerovirga acetigignens
CTCCGCTTTGAGTTCATCCGCCAGGTCGGTAGCCTTAAGAATAGAGTACTTGGTATCTTAGATAGGATTTTCCCAGAATACCCCGGCTGCTTCTCCGACGTATTTATCCGGACTTCAAAGGAGCTGCTTAAATCTTATCCGGCGCCGGAAGAGTTGGCTGAAGTGGACCTTTCAGAGTTATCTGCTTTCCTTAAAGAACATTCCCGCGGCAGGTTCGGTGAAGAAAGAGCTAAAAAGATTCAATCTCCGGCTAAAGGAACCTTCGGTATTACCATCGCTCTGGACGCTTTCTCCCTTCAGCTTCGTTTGCTGATTGAGCAAATTGAATTTATTGAAGAACAGATAAAGGTTATCGAGGACGCTATTAACGAAGTTATGGAGGAGCTTCGTCCCAGTAAAGAGACACCTTATCGCCACGTAATTGAAACTATTCCGGGCATTGGCCCTGTCCTTGCTGCTGCAATTATCGGTGAGATAGGTGATATTTCCCGTTTCCCTAACCCCCGGGCTCTTGTAGCCTATGCTGGTTTAGATGCTACTGTAAGGGCTTCTGGATTGTTTGAGGGTACTCGTAACCGCATGTCCAAACGTGGTTCCCCTGTTTTAAGAAACAGCTTGTGGTTAGCTGCGGTTTCAGCCCGTCGGTTTAACCCAGAGTTGAAAGCTTATTATGAGCTAAAACGCAGCCAGGGAAAGCATTTAAATGTTGCTACAGGAGCCGTAGCAAGAAAACTTGTTCACTTGATTTATTCTCTTTGGAAGGATAACCGGCCTTATGACCCGGATTATCAATGGTCTCCACCCGGCAACAATGCATGAACAGAATTTCCATGTGATTGTCAAAAATTTTTGCTATAACCTATTGACTTTTCATAGCACGTCTTAATTTATTATCCCCAAAAGCAAACAAAAAAGAGAAATAAAGGGTTAAGCCCTTTATTTCTCTCTGTCGTCTACCTGAGAGATTCTCTCCCGAATTTTGTAAATTCGGGAAATTGCCCCGTCGGTGCCTTTCGGCTCTCCAGAGGCATGTCCGGATGCGGTCCTTTTGCCTGAGAGTTTCGCGGGCGCTGCCGCTTACACCTTCGGCGCCCCTTTAAGGGGTCTCTCCCGCACCCATCATCCACTGGGTTATTTAGTTATTTATGACTTTCTTACCATATTTATTATATTATAAATTTTTTCAATATGCAAGGCTCAGATGGCATTGGAAAATTTAAGTAGTTAAAAGGTGATAAAAGTAAAAAAAAAAAAAGACCAGCTACACAAGAAACAAACACAAGAAACAATAAGGACTGTGAGGTCTTGTATTAAACATTCGACACCTTATAGACGAAATCCTTCTTCTACTTAATAATGGTTTAAAAAAATTTTAGAAGATAATCGGAGGTAAGGTCTCGGATTTTATTCAACTAAATTTTCCTCCAGAGTTCCATGAGAAAAGCCACAACTTCTTCAAAAACCGACGTGTTGAGGGAATAATAGATATTCTGTCCTTTCCGCTCGTCTACAACCATGCCTGCCTGTTTTAGCACGTTGAGGTGATGAGATATGGTGGGCCAAGATATATCGAACTTCTCCGCTATTTCTCCGGCTGTCATGTCTTTTTCTCTCAGCATATACAGGATTTTCCTTCGCACGGGATCGGAAAGGGCCTTAAAGGCCGAACTCAGACCCATTATGAATTCCCCCTATATCCCTTATCCCTGGCTCTTAATTTTCCTAAAGAGCAAATACGAATAGACGAAGCCGAAGATGGTAACGGCAAGGATCGATCCCATGCTCAGGAAAAATCCCAATTTTTCCTCCAAAAATAGGCCCAAAATCCAAATAAAACCCGCAATCACCCAAAGAGGCCCGGAAATGCGGTGGGTCTTGTTCCAAACCTCTTCGCTTGCCAGCGTCCACGGGGTCTTTATCCCGAAAGTGTAGTTGTGCCTTATCTTTCCCATGTAATTTCCCAGGAAAACAAACATTAAGCCGATGGCCAGCATGGTAAACCTTCCTATTGAAACGGGAATACCCAGGGCGTACAAAGTCGTGGCTATATATAACGCGGAAAAAATCAAGACCATTATCGTCCTGAAGGTTCCGTAGACGTACCTAAACTTTTTGTAGCTTTCCGGTTTCGGGTCAATGACCGGAGCAAAGGAAAGAAGCATATAAAGTCCTAGAACAACCGTAGGCATGAAAAATACATGGGCAGTTTTGGACATGTACCCGTCCACCTGTCCGGAAGCGTTCCAGTGGGAAGGCACCATGTCGGGAAGCTGGGGGTATACGGCAAACCCAATAACGTACAGGGAGGCTATAAGGCCCAATAAAAGCCAATTTACCGGAAGGGCGGACTTTTTCTTTTCAGCCACACAAATCCCTCCAAGCTATTTTGATGATTATCTAAATATAGTATAACAAAAAAATAGGCTTATGGCAATAAAGTTTCTATCACGAAAATTATATCTCACTTTGTCTTTATCTCCTGAAGGTACCTATCAAAAAGTTCAGTTGCTTCCTCCAATATTGAAGTGTCATGAATTATAAGTTTTTCAGCCTCTTTTTTATAAAAACTTTTTATTTTCTCCCACCTGAAGTCCAATATTTCGACTTTGGAAGCTAAAATTTTACTATTCTCCAGCATCTTATACCATTCATTTCTAAGGACTACGGCAGTATCTACAACATCCCTAACCTTCAAACTTTCCGGCCTGTAGAAAAGCTTTTTTATAACTATTTCCCAAGGGGTTTCTACCTGAATCTTACGGCCCAAGATTTCTTTTTTTACGTACCAATCTTCGGTCAAATGGGGAGCCAGTATAAAGTCTATCTCACCTTCATCCATTTTCAATTTTACAAAATTCGACATCTCGGTATAATCTTTAATTCCTTCTATATAAGAATTCAGTCGCGGGGTCACCAACAGCAAGTGCTGCGCATCTGTCAAAAAGATATCTACATCAAAACTTTCCCTATGGTTATAATATAATGAGAGTGCGCTTCCCCCTCCGAATGACCACTCATTTTCAGCTATACCGGAATTTTCTAAAATACCAATTGCCTTCTGAAATAGGTTAATCCAGTGCTCAGGCATTTTCAAACATCTCCTCCAGTTGTTTGTTGGGATAATACGGCTTTACGTACTTTTCGTAGAAATCTTTTATATTCTTTTCAGTAATACCGTAGGCGATTATAAACCTCTGAACATCCTGGAGATGAACATCCGTGAAAAAATTGAATATTTGTACCATGTATTCTTTGTCGAATTCCATTTTCTTGATTAACTCCGCTAGTTTCTTTTCCTTTAAGTAGTTTTTGGTTTGTGCATTTATGGTCGTTTCCACAATCATGGAAGATCCCCACCTGTCTTTTGTTTGTTAAGATTATTCTATCAATTATAAGGAAAACAAACAAGGGCAATATAAATGGAAAGCCAAACCTATATTCTTTTATAACTGGCTTGAATATCACCCCAGCAGCTCCTTGTATAATAATAAAGATACTGCTGAGCAAACCCGGCAAGATTCCCAAATCTTTTTTCCGCAAAATCTAAAATCTCTTTCACCGGCACTTCCCTGCCGCCAAAGTAAAGGTGCTCGACAACCCTTTTTATCCACACGTCTACTGGGAAGGCGTCGAATTTTCTTAGGGAAAAAAGGAGCACACAGTCGGCTATTTTGCGTCCCACGCCTGGGATTCGCATGAGCATCTCTCTTGCTTCTTCCGTGGGAAAATCCTTAAGTTTTTCCAGGTCTATTTCACCGGCTGCTACCATCCGGGCCGCCGCAATTATGTACCTGCCTCTGAAACCGCAGCGGGTATCTCTGATCTGGAATTCCGTTAGAGACGCTAGCACCTCCGGAGTGGGAAAAGTATAGTATTTTTCTCCCTCTAACTCCACAGGAGTTCCCAAGCATCTCGCCATCCGCTCTATCGACCTCTTTATATTCGGTATGCTGTTGTTGGCTGAAAGAATAAAGGAGATCAGGGTTTCCCAGGGCTGCTGGTGCAGGATGCGGTTACCGCTGCAAAACTTTACAGCCGGCGTCAATTCCAGAAAGGCGCATAATTTTTCTTCAATATCCCTGTAATCTCTTTCCAGGTCAAAATAATCCCGGATAATTTCAATCGACTCCTCGCCACCGTTTGTTAACACCTTTAAAGTATCTTCCTCCTGATAGGCCTTCATCACCAGGTTTCCCACCACGCCCAGGTAACCCCCGTCCTCCATCCTGTTCCACCGAAAGGCCTGGCCACATTCCGTCATCGCTTTCAGGTTGAAAGGAGAAATACCTGTAAATGTTATCTCCAATTTTTATCTTCCTCTCTTTCTTTTTAACTGCATATCAATGTATCCAGCTTTCATTGCGCTCTCATCTTTGTATTTTAACTCTTAAAAAGCCGATTAGGAAGTTTTCTAAAAAGGCAAAGCCCGGGGCCCATCCCCGGACTTTACAACTTACCCATATTTTTCCCATTTCAGCACTTCGGAGAGCGATTTTTTAGGAGGATTAGGGGTTTGGCTGGTGTACCCGAGCGCGACAAGGGAGATGAGTTCATATTTCTCGGGCACATTAAGTAGTTTTCTCACATCTTCGGCGTAAGGTTTTCCGTGACCTGCCACCCAGCACGAACCGATTCCGTAAGCTTTTGCGGCAAGGAGGATGTTCTCGGTAGCCGCAGACCCATCTTCTACTTTGTAAGTACTTTCCTTCTCGCAAAAAACTGCCACGCACGCTGCAGCTTCGGCAATGAATTTGCCATGGGTTGCAAGCTTGGCCAGTTCTTTTTTTCCTTCTTCGTTGGTCACGACTACAAATATCCAAGGTTGGTAATTTCTCGCAGTAGCAGCAAGTCTTGCGCAATCTATAATATCTTCCAATATTTCCTTAGGAATTGGTTTGGCCTCGTACTGGCGCACACTTCTTCTTTCTTTTAAAACCCTGATAACCTCATTCACAAATTCCTCACCTCACATCTTTTTTACGGCCAAAATTACTTTATGCCCATTTATGTCCCACTCCCTGGAGAAGCTACCCTCAGGCGGTGCGGTTTTTTCGATGGAAATAGCAAGGGTATCGCCTTTGATTTCTTCGCCATGAGAGTTTAACACCTCGTCGATTACGCAATCCCCAGTGTAATAGACGTAAATCTTGTCCTCCACTTCGAATCCGGCTTCTTTTCTCATGTTCTGAATTTTGCTGGTTAGCTCTCTTGCTATTCCTTCCAGCATAAGCTCGCGGGTAATTGTAGTGTCGAGCACGACGTAGTAGCCGCCCTCTCCTTCTGTGCAGAATCCCTCTTTGTCCTGGGCCCTTATGTCGAGTTCTTCCTGTGTGAGCCTTACCTCCTGACCTTCCACATTGAGGACAACTTCGCCTTTTTCCCTGGCTTCCCTAATCAATTCGGCAGCATTGGCCTTAGAAATTTCCCGGGCAATAGCGGGCATGAGTTTTCCGTATTTGGGACCCAAAAGGTCAAAGCGCGGCTTTAATGTATAGGTGAAGTACTGTTCTGCCATTACGATGTATTCTATTTCCTTTATGTTTAGCTCTTCTTTTATGATATCGGTCAGATCCTTTATAAGCTGCTCATCTTTGGGATTTCTGAGCTGCACCATCATCTTTGAAAGAGGCTGGCGGTTTTTGATTTTTGCCTTGTTCCTCGCAGCCCGGCCCAATTCTACGATTTTTCTCGCCATTTCCATCTTGTATTCAAGTTTTTCGTCGATAAGTTCCTCCCGCACCTCTGGGTAATTGCAAAGGTGGACGCTCTCGGGCGCCTCGGGGTAGGGAACCCTCACCAGGTTTTGATAGAGTTCTTCGGTTATGAAGGGAACAAAGGGAGCTGCCATCTTAATGAGCGTTACCAGTGCTTCGTATAATGTAAGGAAAGCAGCCACTTTGTCGCCATCCATCTCTGATTTCCAGAATCTTTCCCTCGAGCGGCGGACATACCAATTGCTCATGTCGTCCACCAGATGCTCCAATGCCCTTGCTGCAGCCGTTATGTCGAAGTAGTCAAGGCTCTCCCTGACCTTTTTATTAGTGCTGTTTATCCTGGAAAGCAGCCAGCGGTCCATCTCAGACCTTTCTTTCGGGTGAATGAAATATTTCCTCGGGTCGAAATCGTCAATGCTGGCGTATAATGTAAAAAATGAATATACGTTCCAAAGGGTCCCTAAAAATCTCCTCTGGGCCTCGCTCACCGCCTCCTTGTAAAAGCGGCTCGGCATCCACGGAGGGCTTGCCACGTACAGGTACCACCTCATTGCATCGGCTCCCTGCTCGTTGAGCACCTCCCAGGGGTCGAGCACGTTGCCCTTGTGCTTGCTCATCTTCTGCCCATACTGGTCGAGGACGTGCCCCATAACGAGGACGTTCTTGTAGGGCGAGGTATCAAACAGCAATGTTGAAATCACAAAGAGGCTGTAGAACCATCCCCTGGTCTGATCTATGGCTTCGGATATGAAATCAGCAGGGAAGCGTTCCCTGAACACTTCTTCGTTTTCGAAAGGATAGTGGAATTGGGCAAAAGGCATGGAGCCCGAATCGAACCAGCAATCTATAACTTCGGGGACGCGCTTCATGTCGCCGCCGCAGTCGGGACACTTCAATATAACTTCGTCCACATAGGGCTTGTGCAGCTCTATATCTCCAATTGGCAGCTTGCTCATCGCCTTCATTTCCTCGATGCTTCCCACGGCGTGTTCCTTTCCGCACTTTTCGCATACCCAGATGTTTAAGGGCGTGCCCCAGTAGCGCTCCCGACTCAAGCACCAGTCTATTACGTTCTCCAGGAAATTCCCGAAACGCCCGTCCCTTATATGCTCCGGGTGCCATCCTATCTTTTGATTTAACTCTAAAAGCCTTTCTTTAACCGCCGTCGTCTTGATGAACCAACTGTTCCTGGCATAATAAAGGAGCGGCGTGTCGCATCTCCAGCAGAACGGATAGGTATGAAGGTATCTTTCGGATTTGTAAAGAAGTCCCCTCTGTTTCAAGTCCTTTATTATGCCTTTGTCGGCATCTTTCACGAACATTCCCGTCCAGGGCATGACTTTTTCGGTAAATCTTCCCTGGGTGTCCACGGGCTGCAGTACGGGGAGTCCGTATTTCTGTCCCATCCGGTAGTCGTCTTCACCGAAGGCCGGAGCTATATGAACTATCCCCGTTCCTTCGTCCATTGTCACAAAATCTCCCGTTACTACGTAAAAAGCTTTATCCTTGTATTCTTCAAAGAACGGAAATATTGGCTTGTACTTTAGTCCTGCAAGTTTTGCCCCTGGGAATTCCTCGAGGACTTTATATTCCCCTTCTACGACACCCAGCCTTTCTTGGGCAAGTATCAGACTTTCGCCGTTTTGCTCGATTTTTACGTAGGTCGCATCTTCCTTTACAGCCAGTGCCACGTTCGACGGCAGCGTCCAAGGCGTCGTGGTCCAAACGAGGAAATAAGTTCTGTCCTCGCCTTCCAGCAGGAACTTCACAAATACCGACGGGTCTTCCACTTCCTCGTAACCCTGGGCCACCTCATGGCTGGAAAGTGATGTTCCGCACCTAGGGCAGTAAGGCACTACTTTGTGGCCTTTGTAAAGCAAACCCTTCTCCCAAATTTTTTTCAACGCCCACCAAACCGATTCGATGTAGGTGTTGTGGTAGGTGACGTAGGGGTTCTCCATATCTATCCAGAAGCCTACACGCTCGGTCATCCTCTTCCATTCCTGCTCGTAGGTGAATACGCTTTCCTTGCACTTTTTAATGAACTCTTCGACGCCGTATTCCTCGATTTGGGGTTTTCCGCTTATCCCTAGCTGCTTTTCCACTTCCAGTTCTACCGGAAGGCCGTGCGTGTCCCAGCCCCCCTTGCGCTCCACTCTGTAGCCCAACATGGTTTTGTACCTCGGAATAAGGTCTTTTATAACCCTGGTAAGGACGTGGCCTGCATGGGGTTTGCCGTTGGCGGTGGGGGGGCCTTCATAGAAAACGTAGTGCGGAGCGTCTTTTCGATTTTCCAAAGTTTTTTCGAAAATCCGTTCTTTTTTCCAAAAATCAAGGATCTTTTCTTCGATGGGAACAAAGTTCATAGTAGGTTCTACTTTTTTGAACATATAACTTATATCCCTCCATCAAAAATCCTTGCAGCTTTATATTTTCCATAAAACGAAAAATCTCGCCCCAAAAAAGGGGCGAGACTGTTCCCGCGGTACCACCCTGATGGCGCCGGACGAAATCCGCCCGGCCCTCTCATTGAGATAACGGCAACGCCGTAGGCTCCTACTCCTTGCGTTTCGGGCCTCGCTCCGGGGGGATTTTCGGCCACCGGTAATCCGCCGGTCTCCCACCGCCACCGGCTCGCTTGAGGTTTCCCGGTGCTTACTTTCCCCGTCATCGCTTTTACACTTTCAATTTTTTTCTAATATACCCCACTTTTCAACCTTTGTCAACGGCTTTTGTCGGGTTTGTAAATTAAAGCCTCTTCGTCCACGTAAAGTTCGCAGGGCATGGGTCTGTTTTCGATTTTCTCAAAGCCGCTCACCGTTTCTATTCGGTACATAGAAGATCTGTACCAATTGAGCTTAGGTTTTACTTGAACGAAGGAGTAGTCATCCCTGATGCTGCCCAACAGGTAGTCCCAGTTGACGTAATGGTTGAAATTGTCGATTATATCGGTAATCGCCACTTTAAACTTGGAAAGCAGCATCTTTTGGAACTGACTCCACTTTTTTAGCGACGCCTCGGTGCGGGTCAATCCGAAATATCCGGCACACCCTTCTCCCGAAAGGCTCGAAAGTCCTCGAGTCATGCAAACCTCCAACGCCTCTATCGTCTCAGGCGGGTCGGTGTTGAAGGTGTCGAAATACCCCACGTACTGTTCCGGAAGTTTATCCCTGAAGTCGTACTTCAGCGCTTTTACAGGCACGCTGAGCATTGATGCCTTTTCGTTGATATAATTTACAAGCCTTTCGTCTATCTCCAGGACCACTATTTCTTTGGGCATCCCTGTAAGGCCCGCTGCTAAACTCAGAAGGTCGTCGTCGCCAAGCACTAAAAGTTTCTTGCCTTCAAGGTCCCCCCGTTCGGTCATAAGAGCCACTCTTGCCATAACGCTGGCAGTAGTGATGTATCCCTGGTCATAGTCTATGATGGCTTTGGGCCGGTCTACCGTAAGCTCATCGAATTTCTGCATCCATTCCTTTATTTTTTCCAATCCGATTCCGCGACCTTCACAGGCAGGGCACGTATAGTCCCTTCTTGGGGCTATGAAATTTTCCTTTAAAAATTCCTGCCCCTGCGGGGTAAGAGTAATTTCTCCTTCCTGGTCTACTCTGACAAGACCTTTTTCCTTTAGAGCGCCAATTATTTCCGCTACAACGCTGAACGGTTTTTGGGTAGCACACACTATTTCCCAAAAATGAGAAGAACTTGCAAGACCAGAAATTATTTTTTCCACATCCCTTGCAGTAGTATCGACCTTCGTCTTTTCGGTCACTGCCTCTGAAAGTTGCCTGACGTCCATTACCTCACCCCCATTATGCGATTTAAAAAGGACCCTGTATTTTACAAGGCCCTGAATAGAAAGATAAATATAATATTTGCGCGAACGGCAATAATTATATAATTTAAAGCCATTAAAGTCAAGAGCAGTCAAAATGTCGGATCGGCTTAAATAAAAATAAAATTTACATTCTGGGATTTAAATCGCATTGAGAGGTTCCTTTATAAAATTATATAAAATATTATACCCACAATCTAAGTTTTATATAACTTTTATAGTAACATATCCCATAGAAATTGTGCTATAGTAGCGGCGAGTGATATAAAAAATGCACTCCTAAAAGCTCTTTTAAAAGGATAATTTTTTCCCTTACAAAATAAATAAAGAATAATAGATAGCGAGCTCAACAAAAAAATAAATCTTTCTATATAACTATATATATTCATAAGTATCTAACTCCTTTACTGCTTAATCTGAACTGCCGAAAACTCTATTACCTAGTTTAATAATATTATCAGCAGGGGAGTAAAAATGGCTTACAATGACAGCTAATGCCGCCGCTTTAATTATTTTTTTTATAATTAATAATTAATAACAAAAAGAAGAACCTCGTAAATTGAGGTTCTTTCGTATATCTTCAAATAACGATCGGGACCAAAATCCATGATAACAAGAAAGCCGAAATGATGCGGATAATCATTCCCACGATAGCAGCCTGCATGGCCTCTCCTGCGGTTAGGTCCGAATTCTGAGACCATACGGCCGGAATCTGGGCCAGCGGAATCTGAAGTGGAAAGCCCGATGCGGCTAGAATGAACGAACCTATCGCAAGGCGCGGAGGAACGTTGCTTATGGTCTCTACCAGGGTGTTCATAGCTAGAGTCGGCGATACCAGTATCGACTGCATTCCCGTCTGGGGATCTATAGAAAGCGCGCTAAGGAATGCGGTTAGAGCACTTTCTATCGGTTTCCAAACCCCTAAGAAATCAAGGGCCCCCATCAAGGCAAACACCACAGCAGCCGCTGGTATCAAGAGCAGAAACAACAGCTCCGCTCCCTCTCTTGCGCCGTTGAAGATGGTGGGTATCGCCGGAGTATTGGGGGTAAACCTCGGCATTTCGGCTACGTCCTTAAATTTTACATCTCTGTATAATGTCTTGCTCAGCAGGAGAGGGACGAGCACCACAGGAAGGAAGAGCCCAACCACTATTATCGGAAATGCCCAAAGTCCCCCTTTTGTGAAAGCCAAGAGCCCCAGCATGAATGTGGAAAACGATTGATTGCCCTGGCACATGGTGGCAATGGCTATCTTTTGCTCGTCTTTAGTAGCCCCCGCTTTTTTCAAGGACGGTGCGGTTATCCGCCCTGCGGCATTTATATCCCCCAAAATGTTGTATATTGCAGGCACAATTATGAGGGGAGTAATTTTCATCAGCCTAGCAACCGGGGTAAAAAGGCGTACCAGCGCATCGGTAAAACCAAGCCTTTCCAAGATCCGCCCAGTCATGACACTCAGTATAATAGCACTCCCCAGGGTCCCGGTTAGATATACTTTTACCACAATCGGCACTACCCTATTGACCATCGCGTCGAAAATACCGCCGATTACCCCGGGCCTTACAAAGAGAACGGCAAGAGAACTCAAAAGAAGTACAAGGCCCACCCATTCTATCGTCTCTACTTTACGACCTACTTCAGGTAATTCCTTTTCCCGCAATGCCATTATGCTTCCTCCTTCCTTTTGTAAAATAATTCACTTTTCAAGATTTATTTTTGTTTTGCTTTAGCCTGTATCCCCCCTTTTTTTTTCTGACAAGATAATTCTTTGCTATATAGACTGCGTACTCTTTTATAGACGATGCCCCAACGTACTCCATAGGTATCGAGGTAATCCTCTCTCTAAGGATGACAATTCTTACATCTTCGGGCAGGTAACTCCTTAAGGCATAAGCTAAGGGGAGCCCGTTTTCAAATACTTCCATGGAATGGCAGTTCCCGCATATAAAGCTGAGCCCCAGTTCCTTTGCTTTAGCAACCAGCCCGCTGTCCCTTCTCGTCCTGCTTATGGTAGCTAATACCGTATCCGCCTCCGGATGCTCGTTTTTTGCCTTCTCCAGGTGCTCTGGCGTAAATCCCGTATGGGGAAAGATATGCAGCACAGTATTTACTTGGGTCTCTGGAGTGCCCACCAAAATCTCGCCTCTTACGGCCGTAACCGAATCTATCACATCACCGCAACCGTATAGCGATCTTTCGCACTCGACTAATTTTAACTCTCTTTCGATGTCCATCATTTTGTCGAGCCTGTCCAAGATGTCGCCGAGCGTTTTAATACCGTCCAGTACCTTTCCTACGTAGAGGATGTTTCCTGGTACGCCGCCGTACTTTATGTCAACCCGGAATGCCCTGTGGCCATGAAGGTATGATATACCTGGATGCAGGCCGTGAAAAGCCTCATGGAGCTCTATGACGTTGATGCCGTAAAGCCCCAAATAGTTTTTTAAGGTTACCCCGCCAGAGTTTGCTGCATCGGCTACAGGATGATGAGCCACGATGAGGTCGACTCCCGTAGCCGCAGCCAATTCTATACAGCTTTCTGTCAGGGTCATAACGACTGCTATTTTGTTCACTTTCGCCTCGGGGTCTCCGAACACCAGGCCCGGTATCTCCATAACCGATTTACCGGGTATATTAGAAGATTTCATGACGACGAAAGGATTCCTGCCGGAAAAAAGGTCCTCAGTGCCTCTTACAACTCTGCCGCCGGTGATGTCATCGAGCACATTTATTACATCTTTTACTTTTATCTGCATCTTTATAAAATCCCCCTTTGTAAGCAAAAATAAATAGGCCGCCAAATAAATACTTCCTACAGGGAAAACCACACCACGTTCCTCTTCAGGAAATGGCGCAATCGTTCCCTTTAGAAGCACTTATTTGACGGCCTCGAGCTATCCTTGCGGATCTCTCTTATCCAGTCCACTTATTTTCTTGATCAGTTCTTGTTTACATAAATAAATATCATATAATCATTTTTTTGTCAATATAGATTATTATTTTTGTATTACAAATTTTCTCTAGATAAAAACTCTTCTACGGGTTTGACAGTTATTATTATAGTACCCGCCAGTTGATTCACAGGGTCGTAATCTTTCAAAATACTCCTTATTTCCAGACCGGTGGCTTCTTCAAAATTTTTCTTAAATCTCACCTTAAATTCGTTCAATAAAGCCAGGTCCATCAACCTTGCGGTGAAACTATCTTTATTGTCCAAGTGCCTTAAAACCGATATCCGTCGGTTCAAAGCTATTATTATTATCTTATCTCCTATTACCTCAACTTTTTGCCAATCGAGCCCCCTGCCGTACATCTCCTCGTTGACGCGGTTATTTATTTTCATCACTTCCTGTTTGAAATCCCCGAGTTTTTTCAAAAAAATCCCTCCTCACTAGGGTTTCATTAACAAACCACCTTCAAAATGAATAGATTAAAATATAATATTGCTTTTCAAAGGAGGAATAAAGCCGTGGAGTTCAGCATCGAACTTTTCGCAAGCAGGGCCATCTACATTGCCGATTACCATGAAATTTCCCTTGCAATCACCGTAAACGACAAATTAATAGAGGAAAGCCTTTCGAAGGACGCCTTCAATTTTTACGGCGTAATTCTCGGAGGAAAAAGGGTAACCGCCACAGGGCGAAAGATTTTATATACCTACAAAGACCTTGTAGAAATATTTGAAGCCAAACCCGCACGGCCCTTCAACCTGATTTATTTGGATCCGGGAGACGAAATCAAACTTACTGTAGATACCAATTTATACCTCGACCCGGGTATTATGGCCCAAGATTTGATAATGCGCATTTTCTTAGGAAACAGATCTCAGGAAATCCCCCTAAACAGGCCTGATGTAAAAATAGACTGGCCAAGGCGTGGATTTTTTGTAGTCGACATGAGCGAATATGTGAAAACGATGTACTCCGAAAGGACTTTTGCACTTTAGCATATCACCCTACCACCCCAGCATACACTAGAAAAAGCATAAGCGCACCTATGAGTATCCTGTAATACGCAAAGGTTTTAAGAGAATGTCGGGTAAGGTATGCCAAAAACCTATCCACCGCAAGTAAGGCCACGATGAAGGAAACCGCAAATCCTACTCCCAACGCCTTCCATTCTACAGCAGTCACCGAAGAAAACCCCTTCATAAGCGAATAGGTGGTAGCCCCCAGCATTGTCGGGATCGCGAGGAAAAAGGAAAATTCGGCAGCAGCTTTTACTGATAGTCCCGCAGCCATACCCCCCATTATCGTGGAAGCAGAGCGCGACATACCCGGAAAAAGCGAAAGGCACTGGGAAATACCTACTATCAGCGACTTTCCTGGTGTCATTTCTTCAAGGTCTTCGATACCGTAGCGCCCGAACACGTTCTCGGCCAAAATCATAAGAAATCCACCCAATATCAGGGCAATCGCCACAGTAAAAGACGAAAAAAGATAGCGTTCGATGTAATCATTTATGAGCACTCCAAGTATTGCCGAGGGCAAAAAGGCTATAAAAATATTAAGCCAGAAGCGGAATCCCCTCTGTCCGGGCAGCAACTCTTTAAAGGAACTTATTATTTTATGCCTATAGTAGAATATAACCGCAAATATTGCCCCAAGTTGTATAACTATCTCGAACATTATGTGAAACGGCCTTCCTTTAAAATTTATCAGGTCTCCCGCTATTATTAGATGGCCTGTCGAAGAAACGGGAAGGAATTCAGTCAAGCCTTCGACTATTCCCATAATAATTGCTTTCATAAATAGGTGCATTTTTATTCTCCTTTACCCTTTATTTTTTTTATAATCGAAATCACTTCCTCGTCAGAAATTTGCGGGAAAAACTTGTAAAACTGGCCGACGGCGTAAAAGGGCTCATCGGAATAAATGTAAACCACTTCGTCTACCAAGCCTTCAAATTCAACGAGAGTATCCGGAGCTATGACGGGTGAGGCAACGACAACGCGCTCGGCATTTAGCCCCCGTATGAAGTCGACAGCAGCCTTTACCGTATAACCCGTAGCTATTCCATCGTCGACTATAATAGCGGTTCTGCCTTCCAGACTCTCGTAAACATCGCTTCCCCTGTACTTTTTTAATCTTTCCTTTATCTCATTGATTTTGTTCTGCTTTTGTGCCATTAAATAGCTTTCACTCACCTTCAATACTCTTACCGCTTCTTCATTTATTATAACGTCGCCATCAGGAGAGACGGCGCCGATTGCCAGCTCTTCGTTAAAAGGTGCACCTATCTTTCGGGCGACGACAACGTCAAGGGGAATCTGGAGATATTCGCAGACGGCCTCCGCTACCACCACACCGCCCCGAGGCACGGCGAAAACCACCGCACTTTTATCGTTTTTGTATTTCAAAAGAGCCTGTGCCAGCTTTTTACCAGCTTCCTTCCGGTCTTCAAACAACACTTTCCTCACCCTTTTTTAAGAACTTGCAGCATAGAATAATATTATGTAAAATATATTAAAAAAATTCAAAGGAGGTATTTTTTTGGAGAAAACTTTCGTTATGATAAAGCCCGACGGCGTAAATCGCGGCCTTATAGGTTCCATTTTACAGCGCTACGAACAAAAAGGTCTGAAGCTGGTCGCAGCAAAGCTCACAAAGGTATCAAAAGAACTTGCCGAAGAACATTACCGCGAGCACTCCTCAAAACCTTTTTTCAACGAACTTGTGGAGTACATAACGTCTGGACCTGTCTTTGCAATGGTTCTCGAAGGGGAAAATGCCATTAAGCTCGTGCGCTTGCTCAACGGAGCCACCAAAGTTGAAGAAGCACTTCCCGGCACTATCAGAGGCGATTTTGCTACCTCCACGACTCACAACCTCGTCCATGCTTCTGATAGTCCTGAAAGTGCCTACCGTGAAATAAAACTTTGGTTCCCCGAGCTTTAATCTGGTTTACAGGTTTATTTAATCTTTTTCAATCTGGGATTTTCTATAATGCCTGGAATCCGGCCTCTCTTTGCCACAGGCCTGCCTTCCACCACCTTGATGTCCATGGTCATGTCTATCGGCGATGCCCCTGAAATGTAACTTCCGACTCCGAAAGCATCCGCGCCGGCCTCGGAAAGCTCCCTTATCCTTTCCGGGGTAAGACCGCCAGACACGAATATTTTCACGTAATTGTAACCCTTTTGGTCGAGCCTTTTTCTTACTTCATAAACCAGTTCTCTGGTTACCCCACCTCTTTCGCTGGGGGTATCAAGTCTTATTCCTTCGAGGGCTTTTCCTAATGCTTCGGCTACAGCCAGCGATTCTTCGGCCTCATCTTTGAAGGTATCTACCAGGATAATCCTCGGCGAATCTGGGGGCATAATCTCGTGATATGCTTTTGCCACCGATACGGTGTCCCCCGCGATGAGCATGGCCGCGTGGGGTACCGTTCCCGACGGCTGCCGGTTAAGGAGTTTTGCAGCCAGTATGCAGCTGGCGTTGCTGGCACCGCCTATCACCGCCGCCCTCTCCATTACCGGCGCCACTGCAGGGTGCACGTGACGGGCGCCAAAGCAAATCATCACCTTGTCTCCCGCCGCTTCCCTGCACTCCCTGGCTGCCGTCGCCCAGCCGCTGGATTGGGCTAAAATACCAAGAAGAGCGGTTTCAAAAATACCGAATTCGCCGTAAGGGCCTTTTATCCTCATCACGGTTTCTTTGGGAGAAAATCTCTCGCCTTCAGGAAGGGCGTAGATTTCAACGTTTTTATCCTTCAAAAGGCTCAAAACTTCCTCCACTCCGCACATTATGCCGGCTTTTCTCGGAAAGACCTCGGCCACCACATCCGTATTTTCGAGGCCCATGTATTTCAATATTTCCATGGTCTTAATGAAATAGATGTCGGTGGTAGCTCCTTTTTTTATTTCTTCATGGGTAGCCGAAAAAAAGAGCCTGTCTTCATCTACTTTGAAATTTTTTACATCTTCTAGACTCTTCATTTCCTTCATAAAATAACCTCCGCCATAATGATATTATAGTCTAGGTTCTGGTTTCAAAATCGTACAATCTTTTATACCAAAAATAGGCCTTCTTTACCTTTTGCACAAAACGCCTGGTTTCCTCGAAAGGTATGAAATTGGGGTTCTTTTTCTTATCGAAAATTCCGCTTTTTATCCACTCCCTGACATTGCCCCTCCCTCCATTGTATGCGGCCAGAGCCAAATCGGTATCCTTAAATTCCTTGATTAGCCCAGCAAGATACCAAGTTCCTATGCGGATGTTTACCCCTGGATTGAAAAATTCTCTAGCCTTTATATTTCCAATCCCTATTTGCTCAGCAGCCCACCGGGCTGTATCGGGCATAATTTGCATTAATCCCATAGCACCTTTAGGTGACACTGCCTCCGGCGAAAAGTTACTCTCCACTTTTATGACAGCAGCCACAAGATAAGGGTCCACACCGTATTCGTCCGCATATTTCACTATATATTCCTCGTACTTTAGCGGATAAAGGTACCTTAAAAACCACAGCACATTGCTGTAAAGCGAAACCAATCCAACCAAAAATAAAATAAAAATTGCTATGTTCCTCGTTGTGATTCTTCCCACGTCTTTTCTATTTCCCTCCATATCTCGTCCACTTGTTTTTGCGTATCTTCTATGTCCCTGCTGTTATCAATTATTCTGGTAGCAAATTTAAGCTTTTCCTCAAGAGGCATCTGGGCCCTTATTCTCTCCACAGCCTCGGCGTAGCTAATGTAGTTTTCCCTTTTTATTAGCCTCTCTATTTGAGTTTTTTCGTCTACTGCTACGACCCATACCTCTTCCACTAACACATCAAGCCCTATTTCAAGTAGGAGGGCAGCGTCTATTACGACAATCTTTTCATTTCTCTTCTTACATTCTTCAAGTTGCCGTTTAATCTCTTCCACTATCCTCGGATGAGTTATTCGGTTTAGTACACTTAATTCTTTCTCATCAGAAAAAACTATTTTGGCCAATTTTTTCCGGAGAATATTCCCCGACTCGTCCAAGATCTCCTTCCCAAAATGTCTCACTATGTCTTCCCATGCGGGTTTGCCCGGTTTTACTATCTCTTTGGCTATCTCGTCAGCATCGATAATATATGCACCTTTCTCTCGCAGCATCTTAGAAACTGTGCTTTTCCCACTTGCGATTCCGCCGGTAAGACCTATTACTCTCAAAGCTTCCTCCTCCTTAACTTATTTCCTCCCAGCTCTTTCCCACCTTGAAATCTACCACCAGCGGAACCCTGAGCGGTACTGCGGTTTCCATATCCGATTTTACGATATTTTTTACCACTTCCAGTTCTTCTTTCGGCACGTCGAAAATCAGCTCGTCGTGAACCTGAATCAGCATCTTCGTCTTGAGTTTAAGTTCTTTGAAGTGATTGTATATCTTTACCATAGCCATTTTTATAATGTCCGCGGCACTCCCTTGTATCGGGGTATTTACCGCGACCCTTTCAGCAAACGACCTCAGGTTGTAGTTTCTGCTGTTTATGTCAGGTATATAGCGCCTGCGGTTCAAAATTGTGGTTACGTATCCTTTTATCTTCGCATCTTTTATGGTCTCTCTTATGTAATCCCTTACTTTGGGGTATCTATTGAAATAGCTTTCTATATACTCCCTTGCCTCGCCGGTAGTAATCCCCAAGTTCTGGGCCAAACCGTAATCGCTTATACCATAAATTATACCAAAGTTTACAGCTTTAGCTCTATCTCTCAATTGAGAAGTGACCCGGTCCTTGGGTATACCAAAAACCTCGCTTGCAGTCCTGGCATGAATATCCTCGCCTTTTACAAACGCTTCTATCAGTCCTTCATCTCCCGAGATGTGGGCAAGCACCCTAAGTTCTATCTGGGAGTAATCGCCGGAGAGCAACACGTGGTCTGGGTTCTCCGCAACAAAAACACCCCTTATTTTTCTTCCTATTTCGGTTTTCACCGGGATGTTCTGTAGGTTGGGTTCGGTGCTGCTTATACGCCCTGTAGCAGTTATCGTCTGGTTGAAATTGCTGTATATCTTGAAGGTTTCCCGGTCTACCAGGGACAATAGCCCATCGGCGTAAGTCGATTTCATTTTCATAAGAAATCTGTATTCTAAAATTTTCTCTATAATCGGATGGGTGCCTTTTAGCTTTTCCAGTACTTCGGCGTCCGTGGAATACCCGCTCTTTTTCTTTTTGACAACAGGAAGGCTCAATTTCTCAAAGAGAACCTCTCCCAACTGTTTCGGAGAATTAATGTTAAACTCCAAACCTGCAAGTTTATATATCTCATCGGTGAGGTTCTCTAGCCTTTTCCCGAATTCAAGGGAAAGCCTTTTAAGTTTTTCCGGGTCAACCCGGATTCCTGACATTTCCATATCCGCAAGCACTATGCTCAAAGGCATCTCCACATCTTTGAAGAGACTTTCCATGTCCTGATTTTTGAGCTTCTCGCTCAGCACTTCTTTTAATGGCAAAAGGAATGATGCCCGCTTGCCCGCATCTTCAGAACCCGTAAGCTCCGCACCCAAATTTTCATAAATCAAGCTTTCCAAATCGTATCGGGTCTTTGACGGGTCGATGAGGTATGCCGCAAGCATAGTGTCAAAATCGTATATAAAATCGATTCCCTCCTTTGCAAGTGCGACTCTCGACCTTTTGCCATCATGAACGACTTTCGCAATTTCACGGTCGGCAAGAAGCGACAGAACCTTATCTTTCAAACTTTGATTTTCCCTTAAGATTTCTTCCGGCACAAAATAACTGCAGTCGCAGGAAGCAGAAATCCCTATACCTTTTAGACGAACTGCTGGGCTTTTGCCTTCTGTTTGGAATTCAATAGCTACAGCTTTCCTTGCCTTTATTTCCTCTATGACCTTCCCTAACTGCCCAATATCAGTTATGCAAACGGACACAGTTTCCCTTTGATTACCTTCCTTTGGTCGCGGCAGCCTGTCGAGGAGGCTGTAAAATTCAAGCTCTCTGAAAATCCGGGCTAGCTTTTCGTAATCCGGTTCGCCGAAAGCCAGCTCTTCCAAATTCAACTCGAGGTCTACATCCCTCACTATTGTTGCCAGTTTTTTGCTGCTCTTTGCCTGTTCTCCGTAAAGGAGTATATTCTCCCTCAACTTACCCTTCAAGGCATCAGTATTTTCCAGGATGTTTTCCAGGGTTCCGTATTCTTGGAGCAATTTTAAAGCCGTCTTTTCACCAACCCCCGGAATTCCCGGCAGGTTATCGGACGCATCGCCCATCAGCCCTTTTAAATCCGGAAATGCCTCTGGTTTTATGCCGAAGCGCTCTTTTATCTTTTGGATGTCGTAAAGTTCCAATTCCGTGATGCCCTTTCGGGTTAGCATCACGCGAACTTTAGGCGAAACTAACTGAAGCGTATCTTTATCTCCTGTAACAATTAACGTCAATAATCCCTTTTCTTCGGCTTTCTTCGACAAGCTCCCTAGAAGGTCGTCGGCTTCATAGCCCTCCTTTTCCACATAGCGGATGTTCATAGCTTTCAGGATTTGCTTTAAAATATCGAACTGCCCGGTCAGCTCTTCCGGCATCTTAACTCTGTTTGCCTTATATGCCGCATATTCCTGATGTCTGAAAGTCGGTGCTTTTCGGTCAAAAGCGACCGCTATGTAATCAGGGGCCTCTTCTTTTATGATTCTCATGAGCATGTTGACAAAGCCGTAAACGGCGTTGGTGTGAATGCCTTTTGACGTCATAAGTGGAGGAAGTGCGTAAAATGCCCTGTGCATCAGGCTGTTCCCATCGATAAGCATAATTTTCTTCATCGAAGTCACTCCTTTTACTTATTATTCACCAAAAGCGCTTAAAAACCTTCTATTTGATGAAAAATATTTATAATATTAATCGACAATATTTGACTTATTTTTTAGTACCTTTATTCTCTTTACTTTGTTTGCTAAAAATTGCACGATATAGTAAGAAGATTTATCAGGAGTTGGTTTGATGGAGCACAGGGAAATATTTTACGGCATAGGAAATAGAATCAGGCGCTTGAGAAAACAGCGCAACCTGACCCAGGAGGAACTCGGAGAAAGGGCTGGTCTGCATTACAGCTACATTGGGCAGGTGGAAAGGGGAGATAAAATACCCTCTCTCAAAACTCTCTCGAAAATAGCCAAGGCCCTAAACGTGAGCCTTGACTACATTTTGGAGGACGCCGAAATTTATAAAGCACAAACAGACTCGGATAGCGCAATTAACGAACTTTTGGCTATGGTCAAAACCAGGCCTGCTCATGAGATAAAATTGCTTGCCTCCGTATGCAGGACTATTATAGAAGAACTAGATTCCTGGAAAAAAGTCCAAGGCAAAGATTTTTAAAGTTTTAAAGGACATATTTACAAAACGAAAATTTTATCCTCCGGGACATGCTTTATTAATAGAGACCAGACTTTTTCCGTTAATTCTCTTTTAATTTTTTCATCATAAGTATATACTCCTTCCCTCGCTGTATAAGGGTAGTGGATTATCTCCGAAGGCGGGAAATTTCTCCTCATCCTCTTTAAGTAATCGCGGGGTATCCTAAAGACGCCAATACTCGCGTCTTTTATCTTATCTGCCGGAATCACCGAAAAAGTCCGGCTTATCAAATTTTCGTAAGCCGCTTCCCAATCTTCAAAATACAAAACCGGGTCAAAGCAAAGCCTTACATTCCAGCCATCGCCGATGGCCTTTTTTACATTTTTGAGTCGGAGTTCGAGGGGAGGCGCATTTTTTTCATACTTCTTAATTGCCTCATCCGGAGAAAGAGTCCAGGCTAAAATCACATTGCAAGCAGGCGCAAGATAGCTTATGGCTGAATAATTTGCGCTCTTCGTGCGTATTTCTAGCTTTAAATCCTCTTTTCCCCTCGCAAACTCAATCCACCTAGTGCAAAGGGGTGCAATTCTTTCAAGCGCCAATAAATCAGTGTCATAAGAAATGCTCAGGTAAATCGGATTTCGCCTTATCAAGTCTTCGATCTCCTTAAAGAAATCCTCTACGTTCACGAAAATTACCAGATTCGCCGAAGCATACATTCCTTTAAGGTAACAGTAATCGCACGAATAAACACAGTTCAAAGCCGGCGAAGCGTAGTAAAAGTTTTCATTTCCGAAACTGTGACAAATATCAGGCCCCTGGTACAGCAACTCTCCTTTTTTGGCTGCGATTATCAGTTTCCTGCTTGACTCTTGAACGAAAAAGTTTTGCCTTGGCCTGCAAAATACATCCTTGTAGTGCTTTATCCTGACTTTGACGGCCTTCGGAAACTTTTTTAGTATTTCTTTCGTCAAAGGAGATTCCTCCACCCCTTCTTCGACGTATATGTGAGAAAAACTTCTAACAAAGCATTTTTTTAATCCTTTCAAAATAAACCTTCCCCTCGCTTTTTGAATTCACTTTTATGTTTAAAAATTCATAAAGCTCCCATGGTAGACCTTCGTTTTTTGAGAGATAATACTGAATTAAATTCTTCAGTTGATGAGTCATCGTAAAAGTGAGTCTGAGGTTTTCCGCAAGTTTGTCAATTATCTTTTCTTCGTTTTCAGATAACCCCCTTGGCATAAAACGGTGAATCGACTCTAAAGATGAAATGAAACCCTCTATCAAAGGCAGGTTTTCTCCAATAATATCCAATACGAAAGACGGCTCTACTGCTCTTTCCAAATAATCAGAAACAACTTTGATACAGTGGACGCCATGAGGAGGCAGGAAAAATGATGCAGCCTCAAAGAATCCAGCACCTTCCATGTCAACTATGTCGCCTTCAATAAGTTCTGCAGGATAATCTCCCTTAACCACTGGAAAATCAAAAGTTTCCAAAACCCCTTCCTTCATATTATGTTTTACGAGTATATCAGGATAAAATACTCTCTTTGTATCGTTATAGATTATTTTGTGACAAAGGATAGCTTCGCCCTTTTTAAGATTATCATTTTTTGCACCGGCGATGCCTATATTAAGCGCGATGTCTTTGCTCCTAGCTTTAAACTCGGTTAATAAAAAGGAAGTGGCACAAGCGGAGGCAATAGCCCCCGGACCGCTTTCCACCAGAGCCATTTCCTTTCCGGCAAAAACCTGGAAACGGCTATTTTTTAAAACCTTCTTCAGCCCAAAATATTCAATAATGGGCTTTGCCTCTACGTGATATGCAGTTACTATGAATAACACGGTTTTTCACCTTTTTTACTATTGGTTATGGTATAATCAATATATAATTTACCATATCTCAGCCTTTAAGAAAACTCAAGAGTTTTCGAAAGGAGCTTTTTATGGTAAAACAACCAAAAATCCAACTCTTCGACTTCATCATGTCCATATCGGAGACTATAGACCTCATAAGCCCCCTAGTAGCCAATCATCACTTTAAGGTGGCATATATCGCATATATGATAGGCTACGAATTAAATCTTCCTCCTGAAAACTTAAACGACCTGATAATTGCAGGAGCATTGCACGATATAGGGGCCCTTTCCTTTAAGGAACGTATAGACGCTCTTCAGTTTGAACTGGAAAATCCCTATAAACACGCTGAGTTGAGCTACCAGCTTTTAAAAACTTACCTGCCTTTTTCCAAGATTGCCGAGCTGGTAAGATTTCATCACGTCCCATGGAACTATGGAGAAGGCGCAGAATTTAGCGGAAAAGCAGTACCTCTGGGCAGCCACATACTCCACCTTGCTGACCGCATAGCGGTGCTCACGGGAAGCAGCCAAATGGACATTTTGAGAAGGTCAAAGGAAATAGTAAGGAGGGTTGAAAGCCAGTCCAATCGACTGTTTTTGCCTGAGCTTGTAGAAGCCTTTAAAAACGTGGCTGTCAAGGAGAGCTTTTGGCTGGAAGTGACCTCACCCTTTTTAAGCTCTGTTCTAAAGAGTAGAGTTACACTGCCTGTAATCGAACTCCAACTTGAAACCCTGTTAGATGTGGCAAAATTGTTTTCCCATATAATAGACTTCAGAAGCCGCTTTACCGCTACACATTCCAGCGGTGTTGCGGCAACTGCCGAATACTTAGCAAAACTTTGCGGTTTTTCCGGAAGGGAATGCTTAATGATGAGTATAGCGGGGTACTTACACGACCTTGGAAAGTTAGCGGTGCCTGTAGAAATTCTAGAAAAAAATGGAAGTCTCACTAAAAAAGAGTTTGATATCGTAAAATCCCATCCTTTTTTTACATATCGCATCTTAGAACCGCTAAAAGGCTTAGAAGAAATAACGGCATGGGCTTCCTTTCATCACGAAAAGCTGGACGGCAGCGGCTATCCCTTCCATTACAAGGCTTACGACCTGCCCCTGGGCTCCCGAATAATGTCAGTTGCCGATGTATTTTGCGCTATCACCGAGGACAGACCTTACAGAAAGGGAATGACCAAAGGGCAGGCCGTAAAAGTGCTTGAGGAAATGGTAAAGAATTCCGCACTTGATTTTTATGTCGTAGATGTTTTGAAATCCAGCTTTGAGGAAGTAAATAGGGTAAGAAAAAGAGCAGAAAAGGCCGCCGCTGAAGAATACAGGAGTTTTTACGAAAATTTGACTTATTAGTTTAATTATATTTCCTCTTTTGAAACACCTGCTTCCTCAAAAGTCGCCATTTCCTTTATTATCTTTGCTGCCGCCTCTACAAGATTCATGGCAAGTACTGCGCCAGTACCTTCACCCAATCTCATTCTCATGAAGATCATGGGTTTGAGCCCCAAAAGTTCTAGCATTACTTTGTGACCTGGTTCTTCAGATACGTGAGACGCTATCATAAAGTTTATTGAACGGGGATCTATCTTAGAAGCAATAAGGGCACCGGCAGTCGATATAAGACCGTCTATGATGACAGGTACTCTGCGCGAGGCCGCTCCCAAAATTACCCCTGCAATGCCTGCGATTTCCAGGCCCCCTACTTTTGCAAGGACCCCTATTGGGTCTTCAGGGTCGGGTTTATTTACCTCTAGAGCTTTTCTTATTGCGTTTAATTTTTTCTGCAGGCGAAGGTCATCTATCCCGGTTCCGCGGCCGACTATTTCTTCAAGGGGCTTACCTGAAAATGCAGCAAGTATTGCACTGCTAGGCGTGGTGTTTCCTATTCCCATATCTCCCGTGGCAATAAGGTCGGAGCCTTTATCTATGCTTTCCCAAGCGGTGACAACTCCTACTTCGATGGCTTTTATCGCTTCTTCTCTGCTCATGGCAGGACCTTTTGCAATGTTATCTGTGCCTTTTTTTACCTTTCTTACAAGCAGGCCTGGATGGTCCACATCTGAAGCTACTCCTATGTCAACACAAATTATCTCGGCTCCTTCGTGGCGCGCGAGTACGTTTATGGCAGCCCCTCCAGAAAGGAAGTTCACCACCATTTGGGGGGTTACCTCTTTTGGATATGCACTGACCCCTTCATCCGCAACGCCATGGTCACCCGCCATTATAATCACGGTCTTTTTTCTGAAATCATTAAACACCTTACCGCTTATCCCAGCTAATTTTACTGCCAGGTCTTCCAGGGCTCCCAGGCTCCCTTTAGGTTTTGTCAAGTTGTCCAGCCTTTCCCTCGCCCTTTGCATGGCCGTATTATCCAGTTCCCCTATACTTTTTAATGCTCTTTCCAAGATTTCCATAAACATCCTCCTTTTTCCTTAATTTTTTTGTAAAATAAAAAGTCCCTAACTGTAATAAATTACAGCTAGGGACTTTACCATCATCCCTTAGCAAACCTTCCGGGCAGGTCTTCTGGCTTCGGTTCATCTCCCCTTGCGCCTTCCCGGTTTCCCAGTGGCATTTTGCAAGGGGAATCCCCGTCACAGCGGCGGGTCCGCTCAGGATTTTCACCTGATTCCCTATTCTCCCCATCTCGGGGCACCCGAAAGGTTACGGTATTCACAATTTTAACACATTATAATAATTCTCTATTCTTTCCAAAATTCCTTCCATGACATATTAGATTTTTTAAATTCATCAAGTAAAAGAAGGAGTGCAATTAACCATTAGCGAATTAATTGACATGGAGCTTCCTGCTCGTCTTGTTGCTCTAAAGCAAGTCTTAAATAAGTTTCATTTCCCCTTCACTATAATTAAAAAGGAGTTGAAGAAAGGTATGGCTCCAGAAATGAACTCAATTGTAAGCTCCACAATTTTGTCATTGAAAAGTCTTTCGGTATACAGGAGACTCCTGGAAGACCCCTTGATAAAGAAATTCGAAAACCTATTAAAAGCTGCGAAGTCCGGCGATCCTTTGCTTTCCGCTGAAGCTTACTGCGACCTATTATACGGACTTTTGGCTAAAAGCGAAAGGGCTCTTGGTGTTGGAAATTCTTTTCAGAACCTAATACTCGACCTCATGCTTGAAGATGAAAATCCTTTCAGTTTGAGCTCTGAAAGGGCAGGAAAAGATACTGCAGATCACCTTAAAAAACTCGTCAAAACTGATTTAAAGCTCCTTAAGTCCGTCTTTGAATTTAATTTTGAAGTCATTTTGAGCTTCATCAAAGCAAAGCTAGGGCTTGACTTACCTTCTATCCCTATCAACCGCGAACCAAAGGGAAATAAGTTCCCATATCCAGAATATTACTACAGGGAAAAATATAACTTGAAGCAAAAGCTGGAAACTTCAACGGGGTGGGAAAACTTTGTAGATGATTTGGCAGAATTTTATAAAAAAGTGGGGTGTGGGATTTTCGGCAAATACTGGGCCTTCCGAGTCAAGGAGAAAGACGGAAAATTGGACCTGATAGGGATAGCAGAACCCGATCCCATAAGGATTCATGATATAATAGGCTATGAAGAACAAAAAATGGAAGTCTTGAGGAACACTGAACAATTCGTTAAGGGCTTCAAGGCCAACAATGTGCTCCTTTACGGCGACCGAGGGACCGGTAAGTCCTCGACTGTAAAGGCAATGCTCCATGAATTCGGCGAAAGGGGCCTTCGAATAGTTGAGGTCTTAAAATATCAGTTGACATGCCTTCCCCAAATAATATCTCTACTGAGAACCAGACCCCAGCGCTTTATAGTTTTTATAGACGACCTATCCTTCGAAGAGCATGAAACGGAATACAAATACTTAAAGGCTATCTTAGAGGGCAGTCTGGAAAAGACTCCTGAAAACTTATTGATCTATGCCACCTCCAACAGGAGGCACATCGTCAAAGAATTTACAAAAGACCGCACTGATGAGCTTAAGCCCAAGGATACTGTACAAGAGAAACTCTCTCTCTCCGATCGTTTCGGAATAACCGTGGTGTTCCCCTCTCCCGATCAGGAAGCTTACCTTGAAATAGTAGAGGGAATAGCGAAGAAAAGAGGAATAAATTTGGATGGAGAAACCTTGAGAAAATTGGCGTTAAGATGGGAATTGTGGAACAATCAACGTTCCGGGAGGACTGCAAGGCAGTTTATAGACGATTTAGAAGGAAGGTTAGCAAGCGGAAAATTATTAAATCAACAGGATTATTAAACAAAAGGAGTTGGTAAAAATTTGGATCAAGGAATTCTCTCAGTCATACTCTTCCTTGATGAACATGCCATAAAAATTGGCGTGATCATCCTAACCATTGGCATTTTAACCCCTTTTGTCAGCGGAAAAATAACGTTGAGGGACATGGAAAATTTATTAAGAAGTCCGGTAGCTATATTAGCTATACTCGCTGGCACCCTAACGGTAACCTTGTCCGGGAAAGGGCTGGGATTCATCAGCGATAACCCTTCCGTAGTAGCAGGAATAGTTCTAGGATCAGTGATAGGAGTTGCATTTTTCAAAGGTGTCCCCATTGGCCCCATGACGGCGGCAGGAATAGTTGCGGTAATTTTGAGCCTGATGAAGCGGTAAGAGACGTTGAATAATGTTTAAACCGCAAACTAATACTTCTTCAGAATTAAAAGTTATTCCTTTTGATCAAAAAGGGCAGGTGGTAGGCACTAAAACGGACATAGATTATAATGAAATTAAAGCACAACTATTTTGGTATTCCTACCAAAATCTTAAGCTTCAATATGAAGAAATATCCAAAACCCTGAAAGCAATATGCAACCAACTAGAATCTATAGCAGAACAATTGGCTAGATAACGAAAATAACGCAAAAACCACCTAAAAACGGACATTTTCGGACATTCAGGAAGGAAGTAAAAGCCTTTTGCAGAACAGGGGGATATAGGAGGATATAGGACTATCCGGAGCAAGAAAAAGCGCCTTAAAAGGCAAATATGAAGGCGGTAAAGAAACAAAAAGGCCGGGAGGATTTATCCCACCCCGGCACTTGATTTTTACTTTTCTTCTCCGGCTTGGAGTTTTCTTTTCAATAGCCTAATTAGCCTATCGGCGAACTTATTAGCCTCATTCTCTATTTTGGTGCTATACTCCTTATCATTGAAATACAAATCTCTATTACATACTCCTGCGTGGAGCACTGCGTGGCCTAATTCATGAGCTAACACATGACACTTAAACTCACTATCTAAAATATCGGTGTTTATAAATATTGTCTTATCACCTTTATGCCAAACACAAAAAACCCTTTAAACCTTTAATTTATTAAACTCGTAAAATTCAATTTTTCTCTTTCTCCCGAGACGAACTAATGCTTTCCAAAGGGGATTATCATTCTTCTTTAACCGGATAGGTGCGAAGTCCTCCATTATTTCACACCTCCCGGCAGTTTTCTCGGTGCACGCTTACCCATCTGCTGTAACTTCTGCACTGGAGAAGCCTTTTCATGCACTTCTCTTATGTCGTCCTGCGAAAGCCTGACATACCGCCTTGTCATAGTCAAATCTGCATAGCCCAAAATCCTCTGGAGGCTGAAGGGGTCGCCACCGGCTTTTAGAAACTCAATGGCGAAGGTATGGCGTAAACCGTAGGGAGTGACTTTTATCCCTGCTTTTTTGCAGTATTCTCTTATCCTTTTTGCCCAATGCTTTTCATCCATTGTAAGGCCATTCTCGGAAGCAAATAACGGCACATCATCCCTCCAATGCTCCGGGCGTATTCTCAAGAACCTTGCAATCTGCTGGGCTGTAAATGGAGTGATTGCAAGCGTCCTCCCTACCCTTGTTTTTGCCACTTCGGGCCTTATCCGTATCTCCCTTGAGTCAAGGTTAAGGTCTGAAACTCTAACCTGTAGTAACTCCCCGGGCCTTACGCCTGTATCAATCTGTACGAGCATAAGGCAGTAATCTCTTAGGCCCGTATAGGTGCTTTTATCCGGCTGTTGGAGGAGTTTTTTCACTTCCTCAAGGGAGACATGACGGATATTGTCAATATCTTCTTTGGCCTTTTTTATGCCTGCTGTTGGATTGGCAGGGATATAGCCTTTTTCTACACACCAGTTAAAAAAGGCACGCAAATAACGAAGTTTAATATTTCGATACCCCGGAGAACATGGCTGGCTGAAATACTTTATTACTGCCTTGTATAGCGAATCATAATCAGAAATATTGGGGCTGGCACGGAGGAAGGAATTAACATGCCGTCTGTAGTCTTCCAGCGTACGGGGAGAAATGCCATCTGCCTGCTTTGAAAGAAGGAATTCGCTCAAGATGAAACGGAAGTCTAATTGGGGAGTTTTTAGCCTTGCTAACTTTGCCATAGAAAATAAAAACACCTCCTCAATCAGGGACACCGGATTTTTTTGGCCCTTTTTCGAGGAGGCTAATCCTTCAAACCCTTGATTTCATTGGATGGTGCCGAAGGCGGGAGTCGAACCCGCACGGCCTCATCGGCCACCGGATTTTGAGTCCGGCGCGTCTGCCAGTTCCACCACTTCGGCACAACCGCACTATTATCTTACCATATCCTCGGCCATAATTCAAGAGCATATTAATCCAAAAAAGAGTCCAGTTTTAGGCCTGAATGTGATTTTCATCACAGAATTTACAGTTTTTTGGCGTTATTATTTTAATTGAAACAAAAAAATACCAGGGAGGGATTATATGTTCTGTTATCAGTGCGAGCAAACTCCAAAAGGCGGTTGCACAAAAATCGGAGTTTGCGGTAAAAACGAGGATATATCCAGTCTCCAGGATACGATAATTTTAGGTTTGAAGGGTATATCTGCTTATGCGGTCCACGCTAGAGAACTCGGCTTTACCGACCCCGAAGTAGACGCCACCGTACAGGAAGCTCTTTACATGACCCTAACCAACGTTAACTTCAACCTGCAGGAGCATATAGATATGGCGATGAAGGTAGGCAAGGCAACAGTAAAGGTCATGGAACTTTTAGACAAGGCTCATACGTCCAAGTTCGGAATCCCGGAACCGGTGGAAGTTCCCCAGGACAAAATCGAAGGCCACTGCATCCTGGTAACCGGCCATAACCTCCACGCTCTTAAATTACTGCTCGAACAATCCGAAGGGAAGGGCGTAAACATTTACACCCATTCCGAAATGCTGCCTGCCCACGGCTATCCAGAACTTAGAAAATACAAGCATCTAAAAGGGAACTTAGGCAAATCCTGGACCGACCAAAGGAAACTTTTCGAAGAGTTTCCTGGCGCTATCGTAGGGACCACCAACTGCATAATGCCAATAAAGGGCACGTACTCCGACCGCTTCTTCAGCTACGGCGCCGCGGGACTTGAGGGCGTTCAGAAAATCGAAAACGACGATTTCACACCCGTTATCGAAAAAGCCCTGTCGCTCCCGCCAGCCAACGTAGATTCCGATAAGATGGTAGTGACCGGCTTTCATCACGAAACGGTACTTAAAATCGCCCCCGAAATAATTGACGCCGTAAAGGCCGGAAAAATAAAAAGGTTCTTCGTGATAGCAGGTTGCGACACTCCGGGCAGCGGCAACGAGTACTTCAGGAAGCTCGCCTTAGCTTTGCCGAAGGACTGCGTTATCATCACCACCTCCTGCGGCAAATTCCGTTTCAACGACGTGGATTACGGCACCGTGCCTGGAACCAACATCCCGCGCTATATAGACTTCGGCCAGTGCAACAACTCCATCTCGGCGATAAAGGTAGCAACGGCCCTTGCCGAAGCTTTCAACTGTTCGGTGAATGACCTGCCCCTTTCGATAGTGCTCTCTTGGTTCGAACAAAAAGCTGTGGCAATACTTCTCGGCCTTTTGAGCCTGGGAGTGAAAAATATCTATATCGGCCCCAAAGCCCCCGAATTCATTACGCCGGGAGTGATGAAGGTCCTCCAGGATAACTTCAACCTGAAACTCATAAGCAACGTAGAAAAGGACCTCGCCGAAATGCTTGGATAAATAGTATGGCATCTCCAAACGGAGATGCCTTTTTTATATGTTATACAGCGTACAACTTTCGTAGCAGCGTGAGCAAAATGTCTCTAAACTGCCGCCCCCTGTGCGCAAAGTCCCGCAGGCTTCTTCCCGTCTCGCGGTGGCTCATATTCACGTCCACTTCGATAACTCTATAACCTTTTCTGAGCACGTCTATCAAAAACCCCACCTCTACGCCGAATCCAGGCGGGATTTCCCCAACGCTTTTCAGCATTTCGCGCTTAAACGCTCGCTGGCCTGACAACGCTGCATTAAATTTTTCCCCTGTCATGAGATAAACTCCCCACCGCGAAAGACTTTTCACTAGCCCGAATCCGCCTTTTTTCCTGGCTTTTGGAAATTTAGCCACGGTCATATCGGCCTCCCCTTTTTTTATCGGTTCCAAAAGCTTTTCTAGGTCATCGGCCTTAAAACAAAGGTCCGCATCGAGAAAAACGATTATTTCTCCTTTTGCGGCAAAACAGCCCGTCATCAGAGCAGCCCCTTTTCCCCTGTTTTTTTCATGCCTGATTACCGCTGCACCTGCGTTGGCTGCTTTTTCAGCAGTACGGTCTGTTGAACCATCGTCCACCACTATTATTTCCCTTAAATTTTCGATTTTCTTTGCTTCCCTTACGACAAATTCCACATTTTTTTCTTCGTTAAAAGCCGGAATTATAACGCTTACACGCATCTTATCCCCTCGTATGCAATTCGTTTTTAAAGGACAAAATATAACCGTGAGCGCTGGGAGGTGAAATTTTGAAAAAATTACTTATTGTCACTGCTTTTATATTTATATTTTTAGCGGCTTTTTATTCACCTTCACAGGCCAACCAGGATGTTTCCGGCCAAAAACTAAAAGGCGAAGTTTCTTTGGTAATATATACCCTTGAAAGGAAGCTTGTAGTCTTGGATGACGGAAAGCCCTTTAAGACCTTTCCGGTAGCGGTGGGTACCTTCGAAACCCCTACTCCTATAGGTCTTTTCAGGATTACAGAAAAATCAAAATGGGGCGAGGGATTCGGCAGCCGGTGGATGAGGCTCAGCGTTCCCTGGGGAATTTACGGCATCCACGGTACAAACAAGCCCTATTCCATCGGCGGTTTCGCCTCCCACGGGTGCATCAGGATGCACAACAGGCACGTGGAAGAAGTTTTCGGCTGGGTAAAGGTGGGCACAAAGGTTTATATAGTGGGAGGCGTGGACGGGCCTTTCACCTTCGGCTTTAGAACCCTGATGCAGGGTAGCAGGGGCTCGGATGTGGTGGAGGTGCAAAAAAGGCTTTATAATTACGGCTTCTACAACGGCAATTTTGACGGAATTTACGGCTCTGGGACACGGGAAGCTGTAAAGACCTTTCAAAAAGAAAATGGTCTTAAAGCTACCGGAATAGTAAACGAAGCTACTTATAGGGCCCTCGGAATCTTCAGGTTTGAATAATAAAAGCGGCTTTTTTAGCCGCTTTAAAATTTGTCTTTGAGATGTTTTGCAAAATATTTTGCCGCTCCGGGACACTCTCGGAAAAGCTTATCCAGGAAACATGATGCTATTTCCGGTTTCGATACTGTAAGTTCAGCAGTTATTGATTCAACCAGATTTTCCGGCAACGCTCCCCTTTTCATTATGGAAGATTTTATAACGCTTATTGCCCTTTCTATATCTTCGATATTCTGTATGGAAGGTATCATTTTTAATTCACCTTTTTTTATTAATATGAGATATTTCTAGAGAGAATATTCTTTAATTACTTTGAACCTCTGATTAATTGTTAGTATTCCCTGTTTGATGTTTGTTAGAAGTTCATTTTAAAAAAAAATAAACGGTTTCCGGAGCCCTCTGGAAACCGCCATTTTTTCTGGTGCCGAAGGCGGGATTTGAACCCGCACGGGCCTTTCGCCCACTACACCCTGAATGTAGCGCGTCTGCCAATTCCACCACTTCGGCACAAATTGCAATTATTATATTAGCATATACTTTGTTATATTTCAAGAGCCTCCATCTTCGATTTTCAGTAATTGCCGCATTAGAATTTAATTCTGCTAATGAGTAGCATATTTGACAAGTATTGACAACTTTTAAAAAATAAGTTTCTATATTATTGTATAACACAAAGCGGAACGGAACTTGTGGGGAGGGAATGGACGATGTTCTTAAATAGCTTAAGAAGTAAAATCGTCGCACTTACGCTCACAGTTTTAATGATTGGCTCAATATGCCAATTAATAATTTATAATACTTCGATGACAGACATTAATAAAGCTGCAATAAGCATTATCGTATTATTAGCCTTAACTACAATAGCTTATTTTTTTGCCCGATTTCTAACCATACCCCTTATTTCAGTTATCGACCATCTCGAATTTATAGCAAGCGGTGATTTTTCAAGGCCATTACCGGAAGAATTTTTGCGCCGGAAAGATGAAATAGGAAAATTGGCCCATGCCATCCATAAAAATCAAATCACTTTCAGAAAACTGCTTTTTAGCCTTAAAGAAGAAGCAAAAAATCTCACAGCCAATTCAGAAACACTAAGCGCGACATCCGAAGAGATTGCTTCATCTTCCAATGAAGTAGCCAATGCCATACAACAAGTCGCGTCCGGAGCCACTGATCAAGCAAGTCACTTGCAAGAAATTTTAGACCTCGTCAAAGATATAACGACAAGCCTTGAAAAAGTTTACATTGAACTCGGTCGTGTAAAGAGCAACAGCGAAGAAACTTCTTCATTTGCCGATACTGGCAAAAAAGAACTAGATAGCCTAATCAATTCCATAAAGAATGTGCGCGAAGCCTTCAAAATAGTTGTAGAAAGGCTTGATGAACTGAAAGGCTCGGTTAGCCAAGTAGGAGAGATTCTGGAAGTAATCAATGGAATAGCAGAACAGACTAATCTTTTGGCATTGAATGCAGCTATTGAAGCAGCCCGGGCTGGAGAAGCAGGCCGAGGTTTTGCAGTAGTTGCAGAAGAAGTCCGCAAATTGGCAGAGCAGTCACGCATATCTTCTGACAAAATAAGAGCTTTACTAAACAATATTATTTCCGAAACAAATGAAGTGGTTTCAACTTCTGAAGAAGTGACAAGACAAGTAGCTAACCAATTGGAGAATGTGGAGCATACCATTAAGTCCTTTGACAACATATTAGCATCTGTAGCAGCAATAGGACCAATGATTGAATCTACCTATCGCGAACTTGACAATACAGTAAAAGCAAAGGATGTAGTGCTCGACCGTGTCCAGAGCATAAGTGCCGTAGCTGAAGAAACTTCTGCATCAGCTCAAGAAATATCAGCTGCAGCCGAGGAACTTTCTGCTTCTACCCAAGAGATAGCCAGTAATGCCCAGCAGGTATTGGAAGTAGCCAAACGGCTGGAAGAACAGGTGGAGCGCTTCGAGGTGTAGAAAAGCCGGTGTCTATTGTGGGGCTGCCCTTAAGCAGCTCATGCCAACTGCGGAGCGCCCCCCTATCCGTAATTGATGTTCTAAGGCAGATATTTTTTTCGCTCTTCAAAATAAATCCCGGTCTTCCTGTATATAAAGTCCCTCAGCTTTATGAATTCCTCCGCCGTCACTTTTGCACCTCATTTCAACCCTATAAATCCGCCATTTTTTCAATTGCGGATTTTACTACATATTGGAAAAAGGGACTTGAAAATCTTTTTGCAGCCCTCATTACAACTTCTTTATCTTCCTTTTCAAACCCCAACTCACTCAGGTATTCTATCGCCGATGCCATCACATTTTCGTCATTATCTTCCATTATCACGCGGCGCAAATACCTATTTGTTTCCCTTATATGGCTTTCCCCTAGCGCATTTACTGCCAGAATTCTCACATCCCTGTCGGGATGGTTTATCATCTTTCGCAGTATTTCGATGGCAGGTCCGCCTATTATAGAGAGTATTTCCACTCCCGCATTTCTAACATAAGCATCTTCGCATTCTAGAAGCTCTGCAGCACGATTTGCCACATATTCATCCCCTATTTTTATAAGCGAAGTGACTATCGCTTCCCGCACAGCTTCATCTTCTTCCACTAAAAGCTGCTCTACTAGGACATCCACGGCTTCTTTCGCCTTGATACTCCCAAGGTCAAGCGCCGCCTGTATGCGTTCATTTTTGCTTTTTCCACTTTTCAACTGTTCCGCCAATTCACTTATCTTGACCTCTAACATATTCATTCACCTTTTTTATAATAATGTCGGCAATTTTGTAAGATGGAGCTACAATATCCGCTCCCTTTCGCTCTATTGCCGCCTTCGGCATGCCGAACACAATCATGCCTGTACTTTCGTCATATTCGTCCATATACTCCACTATGGATTTTAGCCGTACCTCTATGCGCTGGTCCGGAAGCATCATTGAAAATGCCGTTTCCACTTCATTTTGACTACTTCTCAATTTTTCCATCATAGTGTATTCCGCCATTATATCTGTAAAGGAAATCAAAAAATGTCCCGTTTTCTTTTTCTTCATCATGAGTCATTAAAAGTTCGTTCATAATTCTTTGAGCCGAGAATTTGCCTTTTATTTTTCCACCTTTACTAGTAAACAAAGGCAGTCTTCCATGTTTATTTATCCTTTCAATAGCAGTTTTTATATCGATGATAATTCCATTTTATCTTCATCTTTTATCAAAACTGCAAGATCCTTGGCTTTAAGCTTTGCATTCTCATCTTTTGTTAGAAGCCACTTTATTATTGATTTATTGTCGATATATCCATAAATATCATCCTCGTTTCCTATAACTATAAAGTCGGTTTCGTTTCAAGCAGTGCTTTCGCAACTTCTTTTAAACTGGCATCGGGTGGAACTAAAGGTAAATCATATTTTTCCGCAAATACATTCATCTTATAATCACCGCCCATAATCTTCCTTATAAAAAATTCTCCTCAAGCGTATTTTTCGAGAGGAATTATCCTTTATATTTGGGTTTGTGCAAAGATGGCAGGATTGGCCTCTGCCACCCTCTTATCGGTTGAGCGGATGATCAGGATAATCTCATGAGAGGTCAATTTCATGCTTGAGCTTGCAAGGTTCCCTCCTTTAAGGAGGTTACACACCCAGTTTTTTTAACACTGCTAGCAATTGTTCAGGACTAAAGGGCTTCACAATCCAGCCACTAGCGCCAACCTTCCGCCCTTCTTCTTTTTTTTCCATAGAACTTTCAGTTGTTAACATAAGTATGGGTACAAACTTGAAGCCTGGCAACTTCCTTACAGTCTGTATAAAAGTAACGCCGTCCATATTCGGCATATTGAGATCTGTAATGATGGCCTTAACTTTTAGACCCTCATTCAATTTATTTAGAGCTTCAACTCCGTCACACGCTTCGTGGACGACATGCCCCGCTTGTTTTAGAGCAGTTTTTAAAGCTAAGCGCATGGTGGCTGAATCGTCTACAATTAACACCTCTGCCATAGGATTTTTCCCCCTTGGCATATATTTTTAGAAAAGCTCTATGTTATCCCCTAGGCTCTCTTCATACTTCATACCCAGGGCTGCGTAATGATTTTGCCGCTCTACGTAGGTGGTATATTTCTGCACCATACCTGCTATTATTTCTTCTAGTTTACGTCTACTGACAACATCAAACACTCCCAAATCCAAGCGCAGCAAATCACCCAACTCCCGCAACACCTCAAGGACATGTTGCAAACGTTGCCTAGCTATATCTTGAAACTGTCCAGCGACTATGGTGCTGTCTATATCCTGAAAGAAACCCTCAATTTCAAAAATCAAGTTAGAAATGAGGCCTTCTACTTCATGTGCCGCACTATTAATATCTTGACTCGCTTTCTTTATGGTGTTATCTATCTGTTGTTTCTCACCTTCAATCTCGTTTAAGTAATCTTGTATCTCTAAAGATACCTCTTTGACAGAACCCGCAATGTCCTCCGCAATCCGCTTCACCCTCAAAGTAGCCTCATACACCATATCCGCCAACAGTCTTACTTCATGCGCAACGACTTCAAACTCTCTGCCATACTGTCCAGCATGAGCTGCCAGAATAGAAGCGTTTAGGGCCAAAATCTTGGTCTTGTAAGCTATGCTGCTTACTTCTTCTACAAAGCCGTAAAGTTCTTTTTCGGCCTTTTCTGCTATACTCCTACAATTATCTTGGCTAATAGTCAGCCTATTAACCACTTGTTGCAGTGCAGTTTCAGCTTCATGGGAAAAAGACACTAATTCTCTTATGGTTCGCCCGACTATTCCTCCGTTGCCTTCAGAAGCGGAACTGTAAATCTTTCGCCCTAACTCTTGAGCGTTAGCAAGACTGTGCCGCACCCGCTCCTGCAACTGGTCTATGTTATGTAGTATCGATGAGAACACTTTTTCGCTCTCCGATACCAGACTTCTAATCTGCAGCTCAATTATCTCTAGAAGCTGAGATAACCCTGGTAATTCTAAATTATGCTGGCTGGTTTCAACTCCCGGATGAGTCTCCGGTTCCCTGATCTCAACCGAGTCGGCCAAAGGTTCCTCTGAGAGTGCTCTTTGTCCCTTCGGAAAAGCTGGTATCTCAAGAGAATGACTTAGAATGCGACCCAAAACCCATCCTACAGAAATTCCACAAAGAAAAAAGCTCAATTCGTGCCACGCCAATTTTCTACACCCCACATACTTTATCTTAACTATTTGCAGAGAAAATTAAAAACCTGGAATCTCCTTGTGCCAGTGGTATTATGAGATCTATATCCCGTTTTAAGCGAACCAGCATTAATAACACCTGTATACCGGCCAAATCAATATCTTTGAGACCGTTTAAGTCTACAGTTTTAATTTCATGTTGATTATCGAATATTAGCTTCCAGGCGTTCCTAGCATCTTCAATAGTCAAACTTTCCTCTATTATGAGGTTCCCATCCCGGAGCTCAATGTTCATAAGCAATCGCCTCTCTCAAGCTGCGAGTGTTAAGTATCATAAGCACTTTACCGTTGCCCCTTACCGCTACCCCCAGGTAAAGGTTTAAACCGGAAAGCTCTCCGGTCAACTTTCTTACTACCAAGTCTTCTGTGGCCGAAATGCGGTCCGCTAAAAGACACACTCCTGCTCTTAACACGATAGCCTTTCTATCCTGGAGTCGATTTCTCGCCTCCGAAACACCTAGTATCGACGCCAAATCCTGTATAATTAAGGTGCAGTTACCTACCTTGGCGATTTCTCCCCAAGCAGAGGAATGGTGAACTTTTTCGGCTTCTATTATTCGTTCAATATCACTTACAGGGATGCCGATTTCTTCCCCTGCCACCTCTACTACTAATACCTGGGTAGTCAAAAGAGTAAGAGGCAATATCAACCTTACAGTTGTCCCTTTGTCAGGGATGCTGTGCAGGTCAATAGAACCACCGAGTCCCTTTAATGTACGCTGTACTGCATCCATACCAACCCCACGGCCCGATATTTCTGTTACACTGTCCGCGGTACTGAAGCCGGGCATAAATATTAATCTCATGGCTTCCTGATCGCTCATTTTTTCGGCCTCTTCCATGGAGACTAGACCATTCTGTACAGCTTTGTATTTCACCTTTCCCACGTCAATCCCGCGGCCGTCGTCTATTACATCTATAAACACCGCCGAAGCCTCACGGGAAGCCTTTACGATTAAATGCCCTGTACTTTCCTTCCCCTTTCTCGTCCGCTCTTCAGGCGTCTCCAGTCCATGGTCTAAAGCGTTGCGTATCAAGTGAAGGAGTGGTTCGTAAAGCCTCTCTATCGTTTCCCGGTCAACTTCGGTGTCCTCCCCTTCAAAAATAAGCTCCACTTCTTTACCAAGCTTTATAGATATATCCCGCACATAACGGGGGAACTTGGAAAAAAGTTCCCGCAATGGCGTCATTCTCAAGCTGATTACAGTTTCCTGGAGTTCTCTAACTACCGCCGTCAAACCCTGCTCTTGCACTTTTAATGCATAAAGCAGCTCGCGATCCTGTACCATTTTTTGGAGCCTTCTAATCCAGTATTCCACCCCGTTCTTCTGCAAGATCAATTCAGAAATCAAATCCATAAGACGGTCAATTTTATGTTTATCCACGCGAATACTTTCGCCCTTTAAATTAAGTGATGAAGAAACAATAGTTGGAGCCTTGCCTGGACCGGTTAATGCTGCGCAGGGTTCCTTAGATACAGCCACACCAGCATGTTCAATTTCACCTGCTTCTCCCCTCCAATACTCCCATATGTCCCGGGCGGCTTCCCGAGGAGCCATAAGTTCACACATGCTTTTATGATCTGCATTCGCATACTCCAGCAGTAAAGCCTGAAAGTCTTCCAAAAGCTGGTCTATATCATTTTTTTCTACAAGAACCTGCTTAAACAAAGCCAGGAGGAGAACTGCCTCACAAAACAGCGAGTTGCTCATACTTGGGAATCTATACATTTCTAAGGCCACCGATATAAAGGAATCAATCTGCTTTTTTAACCCTTCATCCGGTATCTCCCAGGAGGCTCCCTCTACGAAAGTTTTTAGTCTCTCCCTCTCTTCACCTGATGGCAGTTGGGTTTCCGATAGTTCCGGGGCAAAAAGGTCAAAGATTGAGCTAATATCTCCCAGATTTACATCAGCATCATCGGCCAGAAATTCCAGTTCGTTTAAAAGTGTTTCTATCTTGTTGTCTGGAGTTTGAAAGGCCACTATAAGAGGCAAATAACATTTTTCGGGGTCAAACTCGTAAACAGAGGGTAATTTATCGCCCAGGACTGTAAGTGATATTACCCTTCCCCCTAGACTTTCAATTCCTTGAAGAGCTAGCCTTAAAGGGTCAAGACCTCTTTCAAAAATATCACAGACACAGTTTATAGCTAATATGTAGGTCCGCTGCTTCCCTTTTCTTTGACCCTGCTCCTTTACCTCCAATCTATCTTCTTCCAACATGTTGTTCAGTATAGCAAGGCGAAAAGAGAATGGCAGAAGGTAGAGGCCGTCAAAGCTATTTATTTTTTCAGCACCAGTTTGTTCGAGCTGACTTCCAGCTGGCGGTTTTTTTACTCCAAGGCTTGCCTTAACTTCTTCCAATAATTCCATCCACAGTTCAAGGGGAGGTTCACAGCTATTTTTTTTAAGTTTTATAGCTATTTCTTTCAAAGCATCTACACCTTTGAAAAAAAGTGTAATTAGGTCACGTGTTACATCGATCTCATTTTTTCTTAATATTTCAAGAAGGTTTTCAAACTCGTGAGCTATCTTTTGAAAAGTCACCATGCCTGCTATACCAGAAGACCCTTTTAATGTATGGAAAGCCCGAAAGAGATCGTGAATAAGCTCTCTATCCTGGGGACGCTTCTCCAATTTTAAAAGCTTCTGTTCTATTTCCTCAAGAAGTTCCTGTGCTTCTTCCAGAAAAGAGACAAGTAGCGTCCTATCCACTTCCTCCACTGACCAGCCCACCTCCTGCTTTATTTGCGATAAACGAGGTGCCTGCCTATCCTCTCCGGCTTGAAAATTGTAAAAAATTTACCCACAAAATCAGCGTGACCGAAGAAAATATATCCACCTGGTACAAGGGCTTTATACAGGTTATTTAAGACTCTCTCCCTGCTTACATCATCAAAGTATATAAGCACATTGCGGCAAAATATGACCTCAAAAGGGGCAAGATTTTCAGGTATACCAGTCAAAAGGTTAGCCCAGGCAAAAGTAATCTTTTGCTTCAAAAAGGGCTTGACTTTATAAAACTCCCCGTCCTCTAAAAGGTAACAGTTCAAGTATTCCTTAGGTATTAAACGGGTTGACCGACTATCATACCTTCCTTCTTGGGCCTTTTCCAGGGCGAAAGTATCGATGTCTATACCCACAACCCACCAATCGAAGTCTTCCCCCTCGAGCATTTCGTTCAAGATTATCCCCAACGTGTATGCTTCTTCTCCAGTCGCACATCCTGCTGAAAGCACCTTGATCGTTTTGCCCGAACCAGCAAGCCTCTCCTTTAATATCTTTGGTAGTATCTCCTCAGCGAAAAACTTAAGCTGTTCGTACTCCCGAAAAAAGTAAGTTTCTTTCACAGTCAGAGCGTTTATAAATTTTTGCCTTTCAATGGCATCAAACTGTAAAATGCGTAAATACTTTTCTACCTCCTCAATTTCCAGCGCTTTCATGCGCTCTTTCAACCTGCGCTCCAGGTAATACTTCTTTTTTAAATCATAGTGGAGCCCCGCGGTGCGGTAAATTAGTTCTGTAAGTTTATTAAAGTTTTCATGATCCAGGGGCTCATCCCTCCTTTACTGCTTTAACTATTTCTTGTGCTACACGGTAGGCAGGGACCACTACGGAGGCACCACCCCTATTTATAGCTTCTCTGGGCATGCCCCATACGACTGCGGTCTCTTCGGCCTCAGCTATAGTAATACCTCCCGCGTTTCTTATCTTAACCATGGCGTTAGCACCATCGTCTCCCATGCCAGTGAGCAGTATAGCAACCAGCCGTTGCCCGCCTAAAACTTTTAAAGCACTCTCCATAGCCACTTCCACTGAAGGTTTATACAGCGCATCCCGGGGTTCATCGGTTAGTCTCACTCTTACTTCGTTCCTGCCTAATCTGCGCTCTATTTTTAAATGGCTGTGCCCAGGTGCTACGAGTATCTTGCCCGGAGTAATAATTTCTCCATCTTGGGCTTCCGAAACCTCCAGCCGGCAGATGTTATTAAGCCTTTCAGCGAAGCTTTTAGTAAACCCTGCCGGCAAATGCTGGACTACTATGACAGGAGCAGGAAGGTCTGCAGGGAGTTCGGGTAATATTTCTGTCAACGTTTTGGGACCACCAGTAGATACTCCTATAATTACCAGTTTTTTAAACGTAATTGAAGTAACCGAGGGGACAGGCTCAAAATATGGTCCCGCCCCCCTCTTTTTTATGGCCCTCGTGGCCGCTTTTATATTGGATTTCGCTGCCGCCTTGACCTTGCGCCTTATATCTTCAGCTATCTTTCTTAAGTCAGTAGAAACTGGACCGCTGGGTTTAGCTATAACGTCCACGGCTCCCAGAGCCAGCGCCTCATAGGTCAAAAGTTCGCCTTTTTGGGTCAAAGAAGATATGACTACTACCGGGATAGGATTTTCATTCATTATGTACTGAAGGGCCGTCAAGCCATCCATTTTGGGCATTTCCACATCAATAGTAACAACATCGGGCCGTAAAGCCAGGGCAAGTTTAACTGCTTCTTCTCCGTCCCGTGCCGTTCCTACTATTTCTATTTCAGAATCGCCCGCCAGAATTTCCTTCAAATATTTCCTAACAAAAGCAGAATCATCTGCTATCAATACTCTGATTCGATTCTCCATAAAAATTTATTTACTGAACCTCCTCTCCTTCTTCCGTTGTTGGCGTCTCCGCAGCGTCAACGTTCATACTCTGTAAAATACGCACTTCAAAACGGCTCAATAATTTATGGAGATCAATTACTAAAGCTACAGCTCCCTTTTGTCCCAGCTTCGCTATGCTTATCAGGTATTCATGGTTCAATCCCACTGGAGTCAGGGCTTTAGTAGACTCAATGTCGGCAAGCGGTATTCTCTTTACTTCTTTGACTGCATCAACAATAAATCCAGTCAGGCTGTCTCCAATGTCTACCACAATAATCCTATTCTGGTCTCCCCTGGTAAAACTACCCATTTCCAGGCGCTTGCGAAGGTCTATCACCGGAATAATCTTGCCTCGAATGTTTATTACCCCTTCTACAAAGGGAGGAGCCTGGGGTACGTGTGTTATTTCCGGCACATTGAGAATCTCACGTACAGAGGTTATCTCTGTTATAAAGTCCTGTTCACCAAGCCTGAAAAGGATATACTGGCCCTCACTGTTTTTATCTGCCACGGCTTCTTCCCTGACTTCACAATTTACGTTGCCTATCCTGGACTTCACTACTTCTAGTCCCATGAGGTAAGCGGGATCCACGATGTATGTAAGGTGCTTTTTCTTTTCTTTGTCTACCTTACATATTCCCTTAAATTTGACCCTGGCATCAACTTGGAGGTACTCCGGTATCTCTTCAATGTTATTTGCATCTATGGTGAGCACCTCAAATACACTGTCTACCACTATCCCAAAAAGCCCCCGTTCACCATGCAAGACAATAACCCTGCTCCTGCTTCGGTCGTATTCTTCCTCATTTAGCCCCATAAGTCTTGCCAGGTTTATCACCGGCAGCAACTGGTCCCTCAGTACCATTATCCCCTCAGCGTATTGTGGGAAGGTAGGGACGCTACTTAACTCTTCCGGGTAGGCTACTATTTCCTGGACACAGGCGATGTCTAAGCCGTATTCTTCCTCCCCGACGCCAAAGGTAACTAACTTTCGCTCTGCTTCGCCAGTTGCGTGTTCTAAGCTCTTTCTGTATTTTTCGTCACCGTATTCTTGCACCCTGATTTCCTCTTTTCCTACATGGAAACTTATGTTCTGGCCGAAAAGCTTTTGTGGATCAATTAGCATAATAACGCCCTTATCAGAGCGTAGGAGCCCGTAGAAATATGCTTGATGGGGGAGGTCCTGGGGAAGGGCTTCGATCTCTTCAGTATCTACAGTGACAACGCCTGTTACTGCATCAACCACATATCCAACACGATAGTCACCCAGTTTTATTATTAAGACCCTAGTATCTTCGTCATGTTCTTTATCGGGAAGGCCTAACTTCTTCCTACCGCTGACTACCGAGATAACAAGCCCGCGGAGATTGGCCAGACCCTCAACGTAATGGGGGGCCTGTGGAACTCTGGTTATATGCGGAAGTCGTATGGTTTCTTGCACCGCCTGTACAGGTACCCCGTATTGTTCCTCAGCGAGGCGAAACAGTACATACTGGGTTAAAGGCATAAGTCTTCACCCTTTCCTGCTGCCATGGTCCTTACAAGTTCTGAAGCTCGTTGGCCATGGTGGCAATCTCTTCAATAGCCCGTGCAAGTTCTTCCATGCCCTGGGCCTGCTGGCGAGCAGCACTGGACGCCTGTTCGCAGGCAGAAGCAGTCTCTTGAGCGGCGCTGGCAATATTTTCTACAGCCTTCTTGGCTTCTTCAGTCGCTTTTGCAGCCTGTTCGGCATTACCTGCAATCTCCTTAGCCCCCTGGACTATTGTCTCTATGTCTTGAGTCATTTTCTCAAGTTGTCCGACAACGGTTTTCGCTTCTTCTACTTCACGTTCGGCTTCGGATACTGCGATTTCTATTTCCCTCATAACAAGGGCAATGCGGTCCTGGATGGAACGTACCAGATCTTTTATCTGATCCGCATTGAGTGCACTCTCCTGAGCCAAATTCCGTATATCTGAGGCTACTACTGCAAAGCCTTTCCCGAATTCGCCGGAACGGGCTGCTTCCACAGCGCCGGTTACTGCCAGCATATTTGTCTGAATACCAACAGTAACTATGCTTTCCACTATCTTATCTATTTTTCTAGCCTCCTGTTCCAGGTCCCGCATAGCAGCCGCATTTTCCTGGGCTGTTTTCAATGCTTGGTATATACCGTATATCAGCCTCTCTATAAGTTCGCGGTTTTGCTTCAATAGTTCCTGCATCGCTTCTACTCGGCCAAGGCTTTTAACGGCAGCCTGTCTTATCCCTTCCATCTGCCGCGAAACCTGGACGGCAACTGCGAGCGATTTCTCGGTAGCCTGTGACTGTATATGAGCTCCTTTGCTTATCTGCTCAATAGCAGTCATAATCTGTCTAGCTGCTGTATTAGTTTCTTCCAGTGCAGCAGAAACCTCCTCAGCTGACGCGGCTACACTTTCAGAAGCTTTGGAGGAGTCTAGAGCGCTTTTGACTGCATCCGCCTGGACTAAAAGGTCATTTACTGCGGCACCGATATCGCCTAGAGCCTTAGTTTGTTGTTCTATGGAAGTAAGGGCTTCAGCTACTGCACTGCTCTGTTCTTCAGCCGCCTGGGCTATCTGAGAGGCCTCATTTTGAAACTCCTGGGTGGCCCGCGTTACCTCCTGGGAAAGGGTTAATACTGTTTCCGAACCTTCACGCACAGTAGCCATATCCTGTAATATCTTCCCCAGCCCTGCCGATACCTCGCGCCCTTTATCGGCCTCTCCCCTGGCCACTTCTGCCGCTTTATTTATGGCAGCGGCTATCTCCCTTACCCGCGACTGGATGCAACTTACTACCCTGCGAATGTCCTCCGCTGCTTTTTCAGAGATTTCGGCTAGGGCACGTACTTCATCTGCTACCACTGCAAATCCTTTGCCGTAGTCACCGGCCCGGGCTGCTTCAATAGCAGCGTTTAGAGCCAGAAGGTTAGTCTGATCTGCGATCCTAACTACCGTGCGAATAATGCTACCGATCTCTTCAGCTTGTTTCTCCAATTCCACCACCGACCGGGCGGACTCTTCATTCCGCGCCGCCGCGGCTATAACTCCGTCCACCAATTTTTGGATGCTTTGCGAAGTCTCGCTAGACAGTGCCTGTATAGAAATTACCTTGTTTAACGATTCTTGAGCCCTGGTTACGCTCACTTGGGCATTCTGGTTGATTTGTTCAATACCCGCCAGGGACTCTTGGGTGGCACTAGAAGCTTCTTCCGCGCCTTTGGCTATCTGTTCCATAGCCGCTTGAAGCTCATTAATTGCTGAAGAAGCCTCCTCTACTCCTGCCGAGAGCTGCTCTGTGGCGCTTGCGATCCTCTCTGCCAACTGCTGTCTCTTGGCAATAAGCCTTGCCTGACGACGTTGGGCCTCCAGCTTCTTGGCTGTCTCGTTGAAGCGCTTGTTTCCCGCCTCTTTTGCACCGGCCTCTTGCGAAAATTCCGGTGCCGCAAGTTTTTTCTCCATAAATAATACCCCCTATCACATAATAATTTTTTAGATGTTAAGCAGTCACTGCTTCAGTCCCACACCCTTTGAATTTAATGTGGCCCCTGCAGCCTTTAAGTTTCAGTTTACTTGGGTAAGCTACACAGGCCATCGGCTGAATACAGCCAGGGAAGATTTAAAAATAATTACCGTTATTCGATCCCGTGCTAGCAAAACATAAAAAATTGTACTTTTTGGGATACCGTCCTTTACACATTTCGACATTTTTTACCAAAATCCTCCCACGTTTTTTTTTTTTTTTTTTTTTTTTTTTTTTTTTTTTTTTTTTTTTTTTTTTTTTTTTTTTTTTTTTTTTTTTTTTTTTTTTTTTTTTTGAAAATTAATAATAAAAAAGAATCATCGCAAACTGTTATAACACGATTTTTTTATTAGCAAAAAATCCCGTGTAAATGTCCATCTCAATCTCTTGATTATATGCAGGAAAACTGCTCTCCTCCCGCACGTGTATTTTTGTCCCCCTTACCTTCATTGTAACTCTTGAACCCCTTCTTGTAATCCCGGCTGAAAGACCATCGATCAATCTGAAAAACCTGTACATTGGCAAGAGATACTTTGGAAAGTCGGACGGCAGCTCATTCTCTTCATGATGATGGAACTTTATCAAATAATACACTTTATCATCTATGGCATATAACGCTCTGCTCAAATCAGCCCCCCGAAATGCATGAAGGTGACCCTTTTCAAATGCTTCTTTCGGATTTACCACATCCCCAACCTTTAAATCCGGCTGCACCTTCCCGATATCGTGCAAAACTGCAGCCTGCACAAGGGCATTCTTTTCCATCCCAGGCAATTCCATCAGCCCTTGACTAAAGGCGTCTGCAATTAGCTTTAGCATGTTTATGACGTGCCTGAAGCAGCCGTTTTTGATCACTCCGGTTATCTTTATCATGCCCGTACTTTCGTCATATTCGTCCATATACTCCACTATAGATTTTAGCCGTGCCTCTATGCGCTGGTCCGGAAGCATTATTGAAAATGCCGTTTCTACTTCGTTTTGCATACTTCGCAATTTTTCTACCATAGCGTACTCCGCAGTTATATCGGCAAAAGTAACCAAAAAATAATCGGTTTCCCGCAAAATATCCGTACACATCCTGTAGTAGGTTCCTGTTCTTGTTGTGAATATTTTTCTTTTACTATTCTTAATTATCGCTTTCAATTCTTCAGTACCTATTGAGTTCTCCCTCATTATCTCTGTAGCAAGTTTATTGGCCTGTACTACCTCGCCGCCATCCGATACCAGCGCAATCCCAAAGGGAAGGAGGTCTATAACCGCCCCAATCAAGTGTTCCGTATCTACTCTTTTCTTCCTTTCCTCACTGTGCGACCTTATAAGTTCGCCTATCAGCTTATCCGGTGAAAACCTTCCCGTTATTTTTCCCTCTCCGCCAATAAATAATGGCAACCTTCCGTATTTATTTATCCTCTCAACAATGGCTTCTATGTCCACGGACGATTCTAGTTTATCCTCGTCCTTTATCAAAGTGGCAATGTCCTTGGCCTTAAATTTTGCACCTTCATCTCCCATGAGAAACCACTTTATTATCGATTTACCGTCAATGTATCCATAGACACCCTCTTCCTTCTCTACAACTACCAGAGTTCCCTCACTTTCAAGCAGTGCTTTCGCAACCTCTCTTAAATCGGCATCCGGTGGAACCACAGGCATATCGCATCGGTCTTTCATGATATCTTCCATTTTAGCACACCTTCCTAATTCTTGCATTCCAATTGGCTGTAGAAAACGAGCTTGTTTTTACCTCTTGCCTTAGCTGCGTACATCGCAGCATCTGCAAATTCTATTATTTCTTCAATACTCAATGGACGATCATCCGGATACACTGCCGCTCCAATACTGGCGGTAATTTTGACCCTTGCCTCTGTATAAACCCCCTCCTCTATTCGTTTTCTAACTCTTTCCAGAGGCTTTTTAGCGCCATTAGTATCTGTCTCTGGAAGAATTATGAGGAATTCTTCGCCACCATATCTAATAACTACGTCCTTATCTCTAAGGCAGGTCTTTATGACAACACTTACTTCCTTCAACAATTCATCCCCGATTGTGTGACCGTATCGGTCATTAATAATTTTAAAATTATCTAGATCGACCATAGCAATTGTAAGGGGCGTTTTCGATGCAACCGCATTCGACCAAAGTTTCGAAAGAATTCTATCTATAGCTAGCCTATTGTAAAGCCCTGTAAGATGATCTTTTTCGATACTTTCCTTAAGAGAAAGGAGCAAAGCATCCATAGCTATTAACATCTGGGCCAAAAACTCTGTAGCCCTTTCTATATAAATCCATTGGACCACATGGTTATCCTGCTTTATATTTAGGACCTCTTTCAAGACTTGATTATGAATATCAAGTATATTTGCAGCCTGAGCTAATGAGTCATCCATTAATTTTATAAGGTGCTGATATGCCTCAAATAATATTTCATCCTGTCCGCCTTTTAAGAGGTACTCTGAAAGATATTTCTTGTATTCCATAATAAAATCTTTAATATTTTTCACTGTAACCCCCCCTTGCTATCAGCACAGTAGCATCATCTTCTTTTATACTGTATTCATTTACTATCTTTAAAGCAACATCTCTAACATCTAGAGTTCTCAACCATACCATGTCAGGTGTCGGAATAAATTGATTTTTTATCCCATCGGTGCAAACTATTAATGTAGAGCAAAGTAGAGATGAAGACTCCTTAAACACTTTCGGACTACCATGCATTTTTCCGATGACACCGCCTGTCCCCATTATTCTCTTTGAAAACCTCTTATCAACGAGCCAAGCTTTAATATTACCCACGTTTATATATTCCATCACGTTCTCCGAAACACGGGCAATAAAAGCTGCACACCCCCGGGTAGAGAATAAATATCTTTGAAGGTCTTCGTATATCCTTTCAATTTTTTCCTCCAACGTGTCTTTAAAGTAACTCTCTATAACTTTTGCAACTTCATGCGCCCTCTTGCCGTGACCAAGGACATCAGCTACAAGCAGTATATATTTATCTCCTACCCTTTTCCACAAACAAACATCTCCACACTCATCTTCCAAATAATGTGGCTTTGATGCGGTTCCCACTTGCAAAACAAAACCCTTCTTATTCTCTCCAAAAGGATTAAGGTATACCTCCACTTTTGTTCCTCCACCGGGCTTTTGCTCTATTTTAAAATCATTACTGCTTTTTTTTACTACTTCAAGGCCAATACCAAGCCCACCGGCTAGCTTCTCTCCGTTGCCTATTACCGCAACTTTCCCCTTATCTTCAGCAAAAATGCGAAGACTGCCATTCTTCAATCCTACCTCTATACAACCTTTATCTCCGTATTTCAAAATATTAGTGGCCAATTCCTTGGCCACGAGAATTGCGATTGGTATGTCTAGATTAACTTCTCTTAAAAATTTTTTAAGGCGGTGCTCCAATATATAAAGATCGGCCTCAACTGCAATATCAACCCTTAACTTTTCCGTCAAAACACGCGCCTCCTTTTTTCCACGATAACGGCAGTTCCTTTCCCTACTTTAGACTCTATATGAAAACTGTCCATCAGCCTTCTGATCCCTGCTAAGCCTAATCCCAGGCTTCTTTCCGAAGTCGTATATCCTCCACTCACTGCAAGTTCTACATTTTCTATTCCAGGTCCTTTGTCGCACGCCAAAATCTCTATGGCTATCGCCTTCTCAGGACCAGCTTCCTTTTTCCTGATGAAAATGTATCCTTCTTTTGCATACCTGTATATATTTCTTGCAAGCTCTGACACTGCTGTGGCTATTTTAGTTACATCTGCCAGAGAAAAATCCATTTTCTGTGCAAAATTTTTTGCCATCTGCCTAGACACCGCTATATCGCTTTCATCTTTTATCTTCAGCACTATATCGTAGTCCTGGGGATTTACTTCTATCACCAGGTATCACTCTCCCAACGCAAAAACATTGAAAAGCGCAGCTTAATCCAGCTCACCCAGAATATCTATAGCATCCTCAAGGCTCCGGGCAGTAATTATGTCTTTCAACCTGATTCCCATCTGGGCTAGCGTAAGCGCTACCTGTGGCTGAATCCCGCATAAAACAGTATGGCATCCCATAGCTTTAGCCATACCAGCCGTCTCCGACAGGACAAAAGATATGTAGCTGTCGATTACATCTACCATGCTGACATCTATTATTATCCCCCGGACGTCATTCTCGTGAATCTCGTGGAGTATCTGCATCTGAAGCCTTTCAACCGTATTATCGTCAAGTTCTATTTGTATTGGGACAAGCAGGTAATCATAAAGCTTTATAGTCGGCACTACCTTATTCTTCATCGTCGTCCCCTCTTTTTCGGCTATGTTTTCTGTCGCTCTTGTCAGGTGCAATACCAATCGCATACTTGAGAGCGCTTTCCAGGTCTCTCTTTATAATTACCATGTTGAAATCAACTCCCAGCTTTACAAGGGTATGGGCTATTTCCGGTTTTATTCCCGTCAGAATTACGTCGCTGCCGAGCAGCTTTATCGCGTTAAACATTTCTATTAAAAATCCTCCGACAATTGTATCGATCATCGGCACTCCCGTAACATCCACGATGACTATCTTTGCCCTGGTGCTTGCCGTTTTTTCCAGAAGTTTTTCGGCCATGTTTTGTGCTCTGTGGCTGTCAAGGGTACCAATAAGAGGTACGAGGAGTATGTCCTGCCAGATCCTTATTATTGGTGTCGCAAGTTCGGCAAGAATATCCCCCAGTTCTCTTATTCGCGTCTCCTTTTCTTTTTTCGACTCATCAAATACCTCAACTACGACTTTTAAAATCTCCGCAAGGGGAAATCCTTCTATTTTATCGTCCAAAAACTCAAATCCTTTCAATAAATCACTTGAATCAACGACATTCATAAGACCTTTTAGCGGTTCTTTAATTTTTTCCTTCATGTCCGCGTTTCCGAAAGCATCCGCAAGATTAACCAAAAAATCCTCCCATTCTTTTTTTATCCCATCCTGTTTTGCCAAACCTTTTAAGAGGGTTTCCAAATTATAAATTATCGCTTCCTTCACGATAATACCACCCCTATCTTACGATTATAATTCAATAAAGAAGTCATCGTTTAGTTAACTATATTATCCGGCTAGTTAACTATTATAGCATAACTATTATAATTTTTTAATGATGTAATTCAAAATGCATTGGATACCCTTGCCTTTGGCGAAAGACTTTGCTTTCTCGCATGCAGTGGACTTTCACAGAGCTTTCGCCCTATGCCGGGCGCACAAAAAAATACCCGGACCGATTAGGCCGGGTATTTTTACTTCTTACATCCCAAAACTTTCTTTAGAAAATGACCCGTATAAGACTTCTCGTTGAAGGCCACATCCTCCGGAGTGCCCTCAGCCACAATCTCGCCTCCCGCATCTCCTCCTTCCGGACCGAGGTCTATTACATAATCGGCGGTTTTTATCACATCAAGGTTGTGCTCGATAACTACGACCGTGCTCCCACCATCCACTAACCGGTGAAGCACATCCAAAAGCTTTTTTATATCTGCCGGATGTAGTCCTGTGGTGGGCTCGTCCAGTATATATACCGTGCCGCCGTTGTTCTTCCTCGAAAGCTCGGCAGCAAGCTTTACTCTCTGGGCTTCGCCTCCCGACAGTGTAGTGGAAGACTGTCCTAACTTGATGTACCCCAGCCCCACATCCCGTAAAGTTTCCAGCTTACGCCTTATTTTGGGAAGGTTTTGGAAAAATTCCAGTGCTTCGTCCACCGTCATATCGAGCACATCGGCGATACTCTTTCCCTTGTACTTTACTTCTAAGGTTTCCCGGTTATAGCGCTTGCCCTTGCATACCTCGCATGGGACGTAAACATCTGCCAGAAAATGCATTTCTATCTTTATTATTCCATCTCCCTTACATGCTTCGCACCGACCGCCTTTTACGTTAAAGCTAAACCTGCCCGGTTTGTATCCCCTCATCCTAGCCTCTGGGGTTAGCGAAAAGACCTCCCGGATATCGTTAAAAACTCCGGTGTATGTGGCAGGATTGGACCTGGGCGTCCTGCCTATTGGAGATTGATCTATGTTTATTACCTTTTCCACGTATTCTACGCCTTCTATGCCATCGAAGTCGCCGGGCCTTGTCTTTACGCCGGATAACTTTTCCTTCAAAGCTTTGTACAAGATCTCGTTCACAAGGGTGCTCTTTCCGGAACCAGAAACCCCCGTCACGCAGGTAAAAAGCCCCACCGGAAATTTCACGTCTATATCTTTAAGGTTGTGTTCTCGGCAGCCCTTTAGCACTATCCACCTGCCATCGGGTCTTCGCCTTTCCTTTGGCACGGGTATTTTAAGTTTTCCGCTTAGGAACTTTCCGGTCAAGGATTCCTCGCATTTTTCAATAACTTCCACCGGTCCTGCCGCAACAACCCTACCGCCGTGCTCTCCCGCACCGGGGCCAATATCTATGATATAATCGGCCGCCCTCATGGTATCCTCGTCGTGCTCCACCACCAGCACCGTATTCCCAAGGTCCCTAAGTTCTTTTAAGGTTCTTATAAGGCGCTCGTTGTCCCTTTGGTGCAACCCTATGCTGGGCTCGTCGAGTATATATAAAACTCCGACTAGCCTCGAGCCTATCTGGGTTGCAAGCCTTATCCTCTGGGACTCGCCGCCGGAAAGCGTACCGGCAGGTCTGTCCAACGTCAAGTAATCGAGGCCCACGTCTATTAAAAATTGGAGTCTGCTTTTTATTTCTTTTAATACTTGCTGAGCTATAATTCTTTCCTTCTCGGTAAGCTCAAGTTCGCTGAAAAATTTCATGGCATCCCTTATGGAAAGCGCCGTCACCTCGGCTATGGAGAGGCCTCCCACCTTTACCGCAAGGCTTTCCGGCTTTAACCTTGCCCCCTTGCAGACGGGGCAAGGCCTCGTGCTCATAAACTGTTCGATTTCTTCCCTAGACCATTCGGAATCGGTTTCCTCGTATCGCCGCTTTAAATTATTGACAACACCCTCGAAATATCCCCGGTAGCGCCTTGTGCTGCCGTAGCGGCTTTCGTAGTAAAAGTCTATTACCTCGTCGGAGCCGTATAGCAAAATGTCTATCATGCGCTCATCCATCTTCTCGAGAGGAGTCTCCACATCGTATCCATAGTGCTCCAGCACCGCTTGAAGCATCTGGAAATAATACCCGTCGGGGCTGCTGCTCCATGGCACTACGGCGCCTTCTGCCACAGACTTCGATATATCTGGTATTACAAGGTCCGGGTCGATTTCCATGTTCACCCCGAGTCCGCTGCAGGCCGGGCAGGCACCGTAGGGACTGTTAAAGGAAAACATCCTGGGCGACAGTTCCTCTAAGCTGATGCCGCAGTCCGGGCAGGCAAAATTCTGCGAGAAAAGTAATTCTCTTTCCCCGATGACATCTACTATCACAAGCCCCCCCGACCTTGCAAGTGCCGTTTCAATGGAGTCGGCAAGCCTTGATTCCACGCCGGGACGCACAATAATCCTGTCCACTATTATTTCTATGTTGTGCTTTTTATTCTTGTCAAGTTTAATTTCTTCACCAACTTCCACGATTTCACCGTCTATTCTAACTCTTAGAAAACCATCTTTTTTTATATTTTCCAGGAGCTTCTGATGCTCTCCCTTCCTGCCCCGCACCACCGGTGAAAGCACTTGTATCTTAGTGCCCTCGGTAAGTTCCATCACCGCGTCCACCATCTGGTCGACAGTTTGCTGTGATATCTCCCTGCCGCAGCGCGGGCAGTGGGGCCGGCCTATCCTTGCATAAAGCAATCTCAAGTAGTCGTAGATTTCGGTAACCGTCCCCACAGTGGAACGGGGGTTTTTGCTGGTGGTCTTCTGGTCAATTGAAATAGCCGGGGATAGACCTTCTATATAATCCACGTCTGGTTTATCCATCTGGCCCAGAAACTGGCGGGCGTAAGCCGAAAGCGACTCCACGTAGCGCCTTTGCCCTTCGGCGTAAATGGTATCGAAGGCCAGAGTGGATTTACCCGACCCGGAAATACCTGTTATCACAACCAGCTTGTCCCTGGGTATTTCCACATCTATGTTCTTTAAGTTGTGCTCCCTTGCTCCTTTAACTATTATTTTGTCTTTCGACATGAATATCACTACCCTCTCTCACGACACCGAAAGCCTGGGCTTTTATCTCAAAGATGATATCGCGAAGCTGGGCTGCCTTTTCGAATTCCAGATTTTTCGCTGCCTCTCTCATCTTCTTTTCCAGCTTTTCTACGTAGGCTTTCAGTTCTTTTTTAGTCATCTTGGCAAGGTCCTTATCAGGCAGGAAGTCTTCCTTTTTGTCCACTTCCTTAGTGGCCTCGATGAGCTCTCTTATGCCCTTTTTGACAGTGGTGGGCACTATGCCGTGCTTTTTGTTGTACTCCATCTGTATCTTTCGACGGCGGTTGGTCTCGCTTATCGCTTTTGCCATTGACTCGGTTATTGTATCGGCGTACATTATTACACGTCCTTCGGCGTTGCGGGCTGCGCGTCCGATAGTCTGAATCAGCGAAGTCTCTGAACGCAAAAAACCTTCCTTATCGGCATCTAAAATTGCCACCAGCGAGACCTCTGGAAGGTCCAGTCCCTCCCTCAAGAGGTTGACTCCAACTAGGCAGTCGAATTTTCCGAGCCTGAGGTCCCGCAATATCTGAAGTCTTTCCAGGGTATTTATCTCAGAATGCAGATATTTTACCCTGATTCCCGATTCCCTCAAATAGTCGCAAAGGTCCTCGGCCATCTTTTTCGTCAGGGTGGTTACCAGGACTCTCTGGTCCCTTTCAGCTCTTTTTCTTATCTCGCCGATGAGGTCGTCTATTTGCCCTTTTGTGGGCCTCACTTCCACTTCAGGGTCCAAAAGCCCTGTAGGCCTTATGATTTGTTCGACCACCTGAGAGCTCTTTTCAAGTTCGTAAGGACCCGGCGTGGCTGAGAGGAATATGACCTGGTTTATCCTCTCTTCGAATTCCTCAAAGGTCAAAGGCCGGTTGTCGAAGGCCGAAGGAAGCCTGAAGCCGTGTTCCACCAAGGCTTCCTTGCGGGAGCGGTCCCCCGCGTACATGGCCTTAAGCTGGGGAATCGTAACATGGGATTCATCTATAATTATAAGGTAGTCTTCCGGGAAATAATCAAGGAGAGTAAAGGGCGGCTCTCCTGGTTTTCTCCCCGTAAGGTGTCTGGAGTAATTTTCAATCCCCTTACAGTATCCGGTCTCACGAAGCATTTCAATGTCGTAGTTCGTGCGCTGCTCGAGCCTTGCCGCTTCAAGGACCTTCCCTTTAGCCTTCAGTTCTGCCACCCGCTCTTCAAGTTCCTGCTGTATGGACTTTATAGCAGCTTCCAGCTTGTCCTTCGGAGTTACGTAATGGGATGCCGGAAAAATCGAAACGTGGTTTCTTTCCCCGATAACTTCGCCGGTGAGGGTGTCAAATTCTGTTATCCTCTCGATTTCGTCGTCGAAAAACTCCACCCTTATGGCCCTTTCGGTAAAAGAAGCGGGGTATATTTCAAGGATGTCGCCGCGCACCCGGAAAGTGTTGCGGGTAAAATCGTAATCGTTTCTCGTATATTGAATTTCCACCAGCCGGCGAATGACCTCATCCCTATCCTTTACCATTCCGGGCCTTAAAGATATAACCTGGTTTTCGTAATCCACCGGAGAACCCAGGCTGTATATACAGGAAACGCTGGCGACTATGATAACGTCCTGCCGTTCGAACAATGCCGCCGTGGCCGAGTGGCGGAGCTTATCAATCTCGTCGTTTATGGATGCGTCCTTTTCGATGTAGGTGTCGGTATGGGGGATGTACGCCTCGGGCTGGTAATAGTCATAGTAGCTGACAAAATATTCCACAGCGTTATTTGGGAAAAACTCCTTGAGCTCGCTGCAAAGCTGACCCGCCAAGGTCTTATTGTGAGCTATGACCAGAGTCGGCTTTTGGACCTTTTCTATTATGTGAGCGATGGTAAAAGTTTTGCCGGTGCCAGTAGCTCCGAGAAGTGTCTGGAACTTATATCCCTTTTTTATACCTTCGGACAACTGAGCGATTGCTTTGGGCTGGTCGCCTTTCGGAGTAAAACTAGAAACAACCCGAAACTCCCCCATGGCAATACCACCTTCTTCATCTTATTCACCTTAAAATTATACCATACATGTACACCTAAAAAAAGAAAGCCCCAAATTTTTGTTCGGGCTCAAGATGTGACAGTAAACTGACTTTTATACAGTTCCGCGTAAAATCCACCTTTTTTTACCAGCTCTTCGTGCTTGCCTTTCTCGATTATCCTTCCGTTGTTTATCACCAAAATCATGTCGGCGTCCTTTACGGTGGAGAGGCGGTGGGCTATGACGAAGCTCGTCCTGCCTTTCATTAGGTCTTTCAAAGCCTTTTGGATGTATATTTCCGTAACCGTATCCACATTGCTCGTTGCCTCATCAAGGATCAGTATTTCCGGATTGGCCAGAAAAGCCCGGGCGATGGTTATAAGCTGCTTTTGTCCTTGGGAAATGTTTGATGCCTCTTCGTTTAAAACCGCATCGTAACCTCCCGGCAGAGTCTTTATGAAATGGTGGGCGTGGGCTGCTTTCGCCGCGTTTATGATTTCCTCCTCTGTAGCCCCTTCTTTGCCGTACGCTATGTTTTCCCGTATGGTCCCGCTGAAAAGCCAGGTGTCCTGCAGGACCATCCCGAATATTTTCCTCAAATTTTCCCTGGAAATATCCCTTATGTCCACTCCGTCCACGGTTATACTTCCTTTTTTAATTTCGTAAAACCGCATCAGAAGGTTTACTATGGTGGTTTTTCCGGCCCCCGTCGGACCCACGATGGCCACCTTCTGGCCGGGTTTTACCTCAACGTTCAGGTCTTCTATCAGGGGCACATCTTCGCTGTAACTGAAGCTCACGTTTTCGAATTTCACGCATCCTTTTACATCTTTCAGTACCAATTTAGGATTATCAGGGGTTTCTTCCTCTTCATCCAAAATCTCAAAGACGCGCTCGGCAGAAGCTATGGTAGACTGGATGATGTTTGTAATGTTGGCCGTCTGGGTTATGGGGTGATTGAACTGCCGGGAATACTGAATGAAGGCCTGGACATCTCCTATTTCGAGAACCCTTCTAATTACAAATATTCCTCCGGCTGCGCAGACTATCACGTATCCTATGTTGCTAATAAAGTTCATCAATGGCATTATGATTCCCGAGAGGAACTGGGCTCTCCACGACGCGTCGTAGAGTTTTTCATTCATTTCCACAAAAGCTTTTATGAAATCCCCTTCGCGGTTGAAGGCTTTAATCACGCTAAACCCGCCGTAGGTTTCCTCCACGTGTCCTGTCAAATCGCCCAAAACAGCCTGCTGCTTTGAAAAAAGCCTTTGCGAGCGGGACGCTATGGACATCGTCGATGCAATGCTAAGGGGCAGCGTTAATAATGTGATAAAGGTCAAAACCGGGCTTATCGCCAGCATCATCGCCACGATGCCCAAAAGAGTAACTACAGCAGATAAAAGCTGTAAGATACTTTGCTGCAGCGTAGTGCTTATATTGTCTATGTCGTTTGTAATCCTGCTCAAAACATCGCCGTAGGTGCGGGAGTCGAAAAATTTTAGAGGCAGTTTGGTAAGTTTTGCCATAACCTCGTTTCTGAGAGAAAAAACCATGTGTTGGGATACTATGGCCATCAAATAATGCTGGATGTATGTGAAAAAAGCAGCCGATATGTAAAGTACAGCCAAAAGTGTGATTTTTTGCAATATAAATCTAAAATTTATAGTTGAACCTAAGCCCGCCCTTTTTGAAACGATACCTTTGAAAAGTTCTGTAGTTATATCTCCCATTATTCTGGGGCCAAGCACGTTGAACACATTGGACAGCACTACCAGCACGAACACAATCGTAATTTGGAAAAAAAAGGGTTTTAGATATTTCAGGAGTCTTTTCAAAGTACCCTTCAGGTCTTTTGGCTTTTCCGCCGGCCTTACCATGGGCGGTCCACCGACAAAGCCCCTTGCACCAGGCCGCTTTCCATGGAAAAAAGGCCCTCGCGGTCCTATGCTCATGCTAACTCCTCCTCGGTAATTTGGGATAGCACTATCTCGCGGTATTCCGGGCATGTCTTAAAAAGCTCATCGTGTTTTCCTATCCCCGCTATCCTCCCTTCCTTTAGCACAATTATCTGGTCGGCATCCATCACCGTTGCTACTCTCTGGGCAACCACCAAAACGGTACAGTCTTTCGTCTCCTTCCTTATAGCGGATCGCACTTTTGATTCGGTCCTAAAATCGAGGGCGGAAAAACAGTCGTCGAAAAGGTAGATCCGCGGCCTTTTCGCCACGGCCCGGGCGATTGAAAGGCGCTGTTTTTGACCCCCGGAAAGGTTTTTCCCTCCCTGCGAAATTATTGAGTCGTATCCGCTTTCCATCTTTGAAACGAACTCAGAAGCCTGAGCTATAAAAGCCGCTCTTTCTATTTCTTCTAGGTCTATATCCTTGCCAAACTTTATGTTTTCCTCAACAGTGCCCGAAAAAAGCACAACCTTCTGTGGAACATATCCTATAGCATCCCGTAATTTCCCCTGGGGTAAAAGCCTTATGTCGATTCCGTCGATTAAGATATTCCCGGACGTTACATCGTAAAACCTCATTATGAGATTTAAAATCGTCGTCTTGCCGGCTCCGGTGCCTCCAATTATGGCTGTAACGCTGCCCGGTTCGGCTCTAAAAGATATTTCTTTTAAAACAGGCTCTTGAGAACCTGGATATTTAAAGGTAACATCCTTAAACTCTATAGTCCCTTTTATTTCTCCAGGTTCAACAGGGTTTTCCGATTCCTTTATCTCCGGCACCGTCTCGAGGACCTCAATTACCCTCGACGCAGAAGCGTACGCCCTCGGGAACATGACAAATACCATGGACATCATCATGAGGGAGAACATCAAGTGCATTACGTATTGGATGAAGGCCATCAGGTCCCCAACCTGAAGGGTTCCTCGCTCAATCCTTATCCCGCCGAACCATAAAATGGCGATGATCGTAAAGTTTACGACAAGGGAGGTGGCCGGCATGAACCACGACATCAACCTGTTCACTTTAATTGACGTTTCAGTAAGGTCCAGATTTGCCTCTTCAAACCTCTTTTTTTCGTATTCCGACCGGTTGAAGGCGCGAATCACTCTTATCCCTATGAGGTTTTCTCGGAGTATGTGATTCAACCTGTCTATTTTTTTCTGGATGGCTTCGAAAAGCGGCACCGACCTTCTGTACAGGAAATAGACTATTCCAATGAGGAACGGCACCGTAACCAGTAAAACCAGCGAAAGCTGTGCATCCTTATATACCGCCATTATCATGCTGCCTATCCCCATCAAAGGCGCCCGCGCCACCATCCTGAGCCCCATCACCGTCATCATTTGAATCTGGTTTACGTCATTCACCGTCCGGGTTATGAGCGATGCGGTGCCGAATTTATCGAATTCCGCAAGCGAAAATTTTTCCACATGCTCGAATATGGTTTCCCGTAAATCCCTGCCGAACCCCACGGCGGCCTTCGAAGAAAGATAGCTTGCCAGAATGGCCGCAATAGTTCCCCCTAGAGCCACCAGCAACATCATAATTCCCTTTCTCAATATGTATCCGACATCTTTATTTAAAATTCCTGTATCTACGATGTCTGCCATAAGATTGGGAAGGTAAAGTTCGGACACCGCCTGAAGAAATATTAAAAAAAGCGAACCCGCCACGTAGTTTTTATAAGGCTTTAGCCACTTTAAAAGCTTCGCCACGAAAATTCATCCCCTTGCTTTTCAATGCATATCGAAATAATTATAATACTAAAAAGAAATGCCGTAAATATATAAAAAAATGCGCCACCTTCCGGTGACGCAATCGCCATCACTTTTCGGACTTAAGAGCCATTTCTTTTATTTGGCTTCAGAATTTCTCAAAGCTGACCTCAACATGGTTATAGCCGTATAAATTATCACAAAAACTACTAGCCATTTCAGCAAGGTCAAAGGCATGGATTTCACCAGGTATGCCGCTATAAGTACTCCCAGAGAACCGGCGATGGTAATCGCAACCGACGCTTTCCTGTCGTAAGCACCTTCCTGTACGAACTTTATCGAGGCTGCTGGCATTAAAAATGCGCACGAACCCATCATAATTGGAAAGGCCACCCTGGGGCTCATGCCGAGAGCATAAACCAATGCCATACACGGTGCGTAAAGGCCGATGCCAATTGTCATCAAAGCACCCAATATGAAGTTGCCTACAACACCTATTATAAGTTTCGTTCCGGTAAGTCCTATCGCCTCGCCACCTACCGGCATCAGGTTGAATATTCCGGCGAGGAAAATCAAAGCCACTACCAGGAGTGCGACGCCCATCCCCATCTGTATTTTTTTCTCCGGAAGCTTCGCCACTACTCCTGCTCCAAGGACCGCACCCAATGTAGCCGAAGCGAGCATAGAAATAAGGGTTATCGGCTCAACTTTAATTACCGTTATGAAGATCAGCGCTTCCAAAACTACCGGTATCGTCATGCTCACGTTCAGCGTTCCTGGTATCAATCTGTCCGGAACAAGTTTCATCAGCTTAAAAAAGGCCGTTGTAGGTGCAAAGCTTCCTATCCCCAGAGTATCAAAGAAGTTCACTATGAAACCAACTACTGAAAGCTTTGCCCAGCTCGCATCAGAAAACGTATTCTTGTTTTTTATGGTGTCCTTCACAAACACGTAAGAAAATCCTAGGGTTAAAATTCCTAAAACCGACAATACAGCCTGTGTCATAATTCCCCTCCTTGTAAATTTTCAGCTTCCCAGTAAAAATCCATATTTTACCGGGTCTTCCGGGTCAATTACGAACTGGTTAAAACCCGTTATATAAGCGTTTCCGGTTATCTCCGGAATTACTGCATCAAAAGGTCCGACCTTAGTGGCACCTATTAACCTCCCTTTAAATATGGTACCTATTATGCTTTCGTACAAGAAGTCCTGCCCCAGGTCGAGCTTACCTTTAGCATATAAAGTAGCCATTTTAGCGCAGGTTCCAGTGCCACAAGGTGACCGGTCCGCCTGACCATCGCCGAAAATTACCACATTTTTAAGGTGCGCCTTCGGGTTTTCCGTCTCATCGTAAATTTCAACGAGGTCTATGGTTTTTATGTGTTCCTTTTCTGGATGTTGAACTTTAATTTGCTCATTAGCCGCCCTCTTTATGGCCATACCGGCTTTTATCAAGTCATCCACATTGGAAGGCTCAATTTTTATACCGAGCTGTTTTGCATCTACTACAGCAAAAAAGCTTCCGCCAAAGGCGATGTCAGCGGTAATTTTCCCGAGTCCGGGCACGTCTATCTTCACATCTGCTTCGTAGAGGAAGGCCGGTACATTTCTGACGGTTACCGACTTTACGACATTGTCCTCAACTTCTGCTCTTGCTTCCACTAATCCAGCAGGTGTATCTAATTTTACATAGGTTATTGGTGATACAGCCTTTACCATGCCTGTTTCTATCGCAACTGTAACTGCGCCGATAGACCCGTGGCCGCACATGTTGAGGTATCCGCCGCCGTCCATGAAAATTATACCGAAGTCAGCTTCCTGATTTACAGGTGCCGTAATTATAGAACCGAACATGTCTCTGTGGCCCCTCGGTTCGTGCATTAATGCCGTCCTAATATGGTCCATGTTTTTTTCAAGATATACTTTTTTCTCAGCCATGGTCTTCCCCGGTATGTGCGGAATTCCTCCCACCACCACCCGGGTCGGCTCGCCCATCGTGTGGGAATCCACCGCGATTATGAGCTTGCCGAATCTCATATTTTCATCTCCTTTTTTGCTTCATTTTTTTCTTTAAAATTTTTATTGATTTTATCACGTCTTCTTTCGTAACGCAATTTTGTCCGACAATCTCTGTCTCCATGCCCTCGCCCGCTTTATCCAGATCTATGATGTCTTCCATATATTCGTTTTCTACTACCAGCCCGTTGCCGGCAAAGGTTAGGCCCACCGCCGGAATCCCCCTTTTGCCCAGCTCTTCGATGTGTGCGGCAAAGTCTATATGCTGGTTGCCGAAACCCTCGGCATATATCAAGACTCCGTCAACCCCAAGCGCCTCTGCCAGTATGCCCAGCCTTTTGGCAACGTAAAACTTTTCCAGGTTGTCCTGAGGGCTTCCTACCACGGCAATGCCAACCAGGTCCAAACTTTTATCATTTCTTACGATTTCCACCATCGGGTCGTTTATATGGTGCAAGGTGGTCTCCTTAGTGGAAGGTCCTATTCCCATATTGATACCTCCTTAGGTGACCGAATGAATGCCGCCGTCCCTTACTTCATTGGGCGAAAGGATTACAGGTACATTGCCCAGGTCTATGATGGATTTGCCTCCCCGCACCCCACCGGGTTCTGATGGCATTATAATCTTTTCGTGCATTGCACCCTGGCCGCCCAGTTCCTTTACGATGAGCACCTTTGGCCTGCCTTCCCTCCTTACATCTTTATACTCCTGGACATATATAGCCTTCTGAGGAGGTAATTTTTTAAGTTCCTGTCTTATATGGTCAAGAATCCAATCGCATGCTTGATGGGCTGCCAAGGGACCTTTTCTTTCCATGCCGGTGCCTTTTTCTATCACCACATCGATATTCAGTATAATTTCCCTGTTTCCAGGCGTTCCCGGCATTCCATAGGCGACTTTTTCACTCAAAATCCCGTGAGATGAACCGAATTCGGAAATTTGCCTGCCTTCTTCATCGGTTCCAGTCAGAAAGACTACCATTCCCCTGAGAAAATGGGTGACGCCTTCTCCAATTTTGCCCTCCACCTTAGCCGCTACTGGAATAATGTCCATGATAGAATTCACAAAGACGTTCCTTTCACCGGACTTAATAACCCTCATAGTTACTTTTTTCACAATCGGGTTAATATTAACAGCACGACTGGCAAGCTCTTTATCGATGTACAGGATATTGTTTTCTATCTTAGTACACTTCGAAATTTTTACATCATTTACGGAATATTCCCGCCACGCCAGTGTTCTTATTATTTTTTCTTTTACAAACGGTGTCACCTCATTTTCCGACTTCTTCTCTGATTTTTTAAAAGCAAGCTGGGCATATTTTTCCGGCATTTCCATCGTCACACTCTTCGCCCTGGCAATGGACATTCTGACCATCATTTCACCCCCTTTATATTGCACTTGCCGCCGGCAGGCAAAAAGCCTGCCGGCTCAGAGATATTTTATATTTTTGCTTTGTACTCGTAAGGTAGCGGAATTACCTTACCATAGGTATCTATAGTCTCAAGGGCTTTCAATGCATCTTTTAAAATCGCAGTCTGCATAACCTTGTTGTTGGGTTCGCCTACGTTTGCCCCCATAGGTACCATAGGCGCCACAATTCTGGGCGAACCCTGCTGCTTCGCTACCGGCGGCAAAGCAGCAATAAGCACAGTTGGGATTCCGACACTTTCAATTGCTCTCTGCACAATCACGGCAGAGCGGTGGCAGGTCCCTCAGCCGGCGGTCAGGACGACCACGTCAACTCCTTCCCTTTTTAACACCTCCGCAATCTGCGGACCCGTTTCTTCCTGAAACTTCTTTACATTTCCGCCCCCACCCATGAATCCCACGTGAACGGGAGCCACAGCTTTTATAAAGCCTTCTTTTGCCAGCTCCCTGAGCCTGTCGATGGGGAACATGCAGTTTATGTCTCGGTTTACGTCGGTGTTGTCGTAACCTCCGTGAGTTACCATCAGCTCCGAGGATGGAGTATCGCCGGGTATTTCCCTGAAGGTGAAGTCCCCGGCCAGGTTGAACGGTTTTTGGGATTTCATGTGAATCCCCGCCGCAGATACCAGAGCTACGGCACAATCCTTGAGTTCTTTAGTAAAAGGCGTAAATACCGGCGGCGGAGTAATAGGAACGTAAATCTCTGATTGGAGCCCTTCCACCACTGTAAGCTTCATTTGTTTACCTCCCATCGCTTTTTAATATAACATAACTCATCTTTAATTCGACCTCGTCTCCAATTTCCGGCCGCTTACCGCAAATAAGCATCCGGAGGGGAACCCTCAACATACCCATCCGGCCGTAAAATTCGATTTTCACATCTCTCTCGGTAAGTTCAATTATTTTCCCTTTGACCGGCCGGACGTCGGCATTTATTTCCATAATACTTCTCCTTTGCTACTTTTTCGCATTCATTATGAGCTCTTGGTTCTTTTCAATCACCGACTGATCCCATTTCTTCGGCGCAGGTTTAATCTCTACTCCGGCCATCTTTGCCTTCAGCATGGCAAGTGCCCTTTCTGCATCCTCTCTGGTGAGGGTGTTGTCGCCCAGGATTTCGGATTCCATGCCGTTGGGGTCTTTGTTGAGTTCGACCATCGCATCCATGTACTTATTACCCACTATCAGTTGCCCCTGATACGCCGCATAAGTTACGCCGACCACCGGAATTCCACGCTTGCCGATCTGTTCTATGTGGGAAGCAAAGTCGATATGGTTGTTGCCAAATCCTTCAGTGGTTACGATAGCGCCATCTACGCCCATTGCCTCAATGAGCGCGCCAAGCCTTTCCGAGACGTAAAATTTTTCGTCGTTAACCTGCGGGCTTCCAACAAATATTACACCCACCAGGTTCACCTCTTCATCTTCCGCCACCAGGTTTACGAGCGGTTCTCTGAAATAGTGCCGCGTATTTTCTTTCGATGCCGGACCGATACAGGTGAGGGCGTGAATTCCTCCATCCCTTACTTCGTTGGGCGATAGCACCACCGGGATGTTCCCTAAATCCACATTTGGCCTGCCTCCCAAAACTCCGGCTGGCTCCTTCGGCAGTATCACGTTGTCGTGCATGGCACCCTGACCCATGATTTCCTTTACTATTACCACCCTCGGCCTTCCGAGTCTTTCCACGTCTTTGTATTCGGTTACCCTGGCGGCCTCTGACGGGTCCTTCTTCTTCAGCACTTCTCTGATTTCCTGTATCACCGCATCGCAGACTTTATGAGCTGCGTAAGGCCCTTTTCTTTCCATTCCTGTCCCCGCTTGGATCGTGACGTGTATCCTTATCATGATGTCGTTTTCATCGGGACAGCCGGGTCTGCCAAACCGCACCTTTTCACCTATAATCCCCTCGCATGAGCCGAATTCATGCACCTGAATCCCGCTTTCATCGACACCTGTAAGTATGACAACCGCCCCGGAGAGAACGTGAGTTATACCTTCTCCGATGGCACCTTCCACTTTCGTGGCTATGGGGATTACATCCATAATTGTGTTGGTGAAGACGTTTTTATTGTCGGGGGTTATTATGTCTATTTCCATTTTCTTCGCCAGCGGATCGGCTTTTAAGGCATCTTCAGCCAATGTTTTCCTGATGGTGAGAATGCCGTTTTCAAAGGAAGTTTCATCTCCCAGTCTAACTTCCTTAACATCGAATTCGCGCATTAAAAGCGTCCTTTTCACGCGGTCTTCTATTTTTTCTTCTTTGCGGAGTTCTTCTTCCGGCCTTGCCGCCGGTTCTACTGCGGTCGCGGTCGTGACTATAGCGGGAATTTCCAAGTTTATACCCTTACCTTCTTCGATGTGAATTCTTATGATATTCCCTTTGCCAATTGCGTTCGAAACCGCTTCCTCCTTAACCACACCGTTCCCTTTTATTACCTCCGGTTTTGTTTCCTCTTCTATTCCCCCTTCTATCATATCGGGGGTAATGGGTGTCAGTGCATCTACGGTTTTTACTAATTTTTTCCCCAGGACCTGACCTATTGTCAAAACGTTCTCCGGTATGGTAAGGAGTCCTGATTCCTCCAGGTCCGGAAATATGGCAGGGTCTTCCAGGTCCGCGGGGCTTATTATAGTTCCCTCCTGGGTAAGGCAGCAGACCACCGCCGGGTCGTTTTTATGCTGATTGGCGGTTTCTTGCGTAATAGACATATACCCAACCTCCTTTGCCTATTTCTTTAATTTCCTCACAAGATGATGGCCCACTGTGCGAAGGGCATGGTCGGTGTGATGATATACGGGCATTTTCAGCTTTGGCGCCACACCCATTACAGTGTTTGTACAGTCGCTGCACGTCCCCACTATGAGCACTTCAGCTCCACTTTTCTTGAGCTTCAGTATCTTTTCGGCCTGGCCCGGGCAGTTTCCAGGATTTTCGCACTTTATCGTGCCCCTTGCGTCTACAACCTGCTTGCAGCGCTCGACTCCGGCCACACAGGCTCCCATCTTTTGTGCTATCTCGCGCAGTCTCGCTTCATTTGCGCCGCATCCGCAAACCAAAAGTCCTGCTTTTTTCTTCTCCTTAGGTAATGGATCTGTGACAATTATTCCTCCCGTGGTCTTGGTCACTACGCAATCTAGATCAACAGCTTTACCTGTAAATGGCCCTCCCATTATAATTTCACCGTATTCTCCTTCGATACCGCCCGCCATATTTATGAGTTCTGACACCGGAGTTCCAATTGGGACGTCGAAAAAAACATGTGCCTTCCTACCGCTTTTTAAACGACCGACAACCGTGACGTTTTTTGAGATTACCGGCTTTTTCTCCTCTACCGCCTCGCATATTCGGGCAAGGGTTTCTACATTCGATACAACGGCCCTCGCCTCTTTGGGGAGCTGATCGGGTTTTAAAAGTTGCCCCAATATGTCCCTGATTAAGGCCCTTTCTTCGCCCATTGGATAGATGTCAGGCATCTCTTTAACTTCGATCCTGGGATCGTCTATTACCGACTTCATCGCTTCGATAGCCTTTTTGTTTTTAGCCTTTATGGCTATATAAGCCCTGGAAGCATTGGTAGCCTCCATGGCATATTTAATTCCCCTATATACTTTTTCGGGCTCTTTTTCCATTTGCCTGACGTTGTGCTCAAGAAGCGGTTCGCATTCCACCCCATTGGCTATTACGACGCCGCCCTGTAAATCCACGTCCATCTTAATGTGGGTTGGAAATCCAGCACCGCCCATTCCCACTATTCCAGCTTCTTTTATTGCCTCTATTATGCTGTCCGTTTCTTTAATGGGGACGAAGCCTTCCGGCTGTTCTTTGTCGGGCTCTATTTCGATATACTCTTCGGTTATAGCTTTAACCCTGCCGCTTGCGCTCGAGTGAATGTTGGCTCCCAATTTTTCCGGCGCCGCTATGAGCTGACCTTTTTTTACCGTATCGCCTTCGTTTACGACAGGTTTACAGGGGGAACCGACGTGCTGCCGGAGCGGTATCCTCAAGGTGTAGTCCAAGGTTTCACCTCCTTTGTGACTTTCGGAACAATATCTAAGCAACTTGCGTGCCAACGTTCGCCTCCGTTAGACAAAATTTTTTAAAGCCTCACTAGTTAATATCAGCCGTCATGTCTGCTTTTATTCTCGTTTTAGCCGTTGGCAAAAAATAAAACTCGAACCGTCAGTGTACCGACATTATTCGACAAAGTATTTGTGAAAACTATAATAATCACTTAAAATTAGGCTTGTTAAAAAAATGTCCAACTATCTGACGCCTGTCAGCTAGTTGGACATCCTATTTTGAGCGACTGCATTTTGTAATAAAGGGTGCTCCGCGGTATTCCCAGAAGCTCGGCAGCTTTTGCCTTATTGTTGCCCGTCATCTTCAAGGCGTTTGTTATGGCCTGTTTTTCAGCTTCGGCTACAATCTCATCCAGCTTTTTCAGGTTTGTCTTATTTTGTTCAACGCCCTTTTCTTCAAAATATCTTCTTATCGATTGGGGCAGATGTTCTGCTAAAATCATCCCTTCTTCTGCCAGAATTACCAGCCGTTCAACGACGTTTTTAAGTTCCCTCACGTTTCCGGGCCACGGATAATTTAACATCATTTCCACCGCAGCCGGTTCAATAAAATCTATTACTTTTTTATTTTTAACCGAGTACTCTTTTAAATAGTAATCGATTAATACAGGAATATCCTCGGGGCGCTCTCTTAATGGAGGTATCTTCAGAGATACCACGTCGAGCCTGTAAAAGAGATCTTCCCTGAAATGACCCTGTCTCACCATTTCGTGCAAATCCCTGTTAGTCGCGGCTATTACTCTTATATTTACTTTTACTGGCTTTACTCCGCCGACCCTGTAAAATTCCCTGTTTTCCAGGGCCCGGAGGAGCTTCGCTTGCATCTCTAAGGGCATCTCACCTATTTCATCGAGAAAAAGCGTTCCCCCTTCGGCAAGTTCAAATTTCCCTGGTTTCCCTTTTTTTTCTGCTCCAGTAAAAGCTCCGGGTTCATATCCGAAAAGCTCACTTTCCAGCAGGTTCTCTGGTATGGAACTGCAGTCTACCACAACAAAGGGTTTATCCCTTCGGGGACTTTCCCGGTGAATGGCCTTTGCGATAAGGTCTTTCCCTGTCCCGCTTTCACCCTGTATCAATACTGATGCATCGCTTTCGGCCACTTTTCGCGCAAGAAATATGAGGTCGTACATCTTCTTGCTTTTGTATACGATGGTTTCAAAACTGCAATTTTGCTTTTCCTTTTTCATCTCTTCTTCAATATATTCGAGGTATTTAATCCTGTCCCTTGCCTTTTCCAGCTCTTGACTCAGCTTTCTTATTTCAGTTATATCTTGGTCAATGGATACAACGCCTAATATCGTATCTCCTTCTTTTATGGGAATGGAGCTTATAACCACTACATTGCCTTCTCTCGGCCTGTGTTCCACATATTCTACCGCTTTTCCCGTTTTTAAAACTTCCAGAGCCAGAGCGTTCGGGAAAAATTGAGCGATGTCGCTTCCCAAAATTTTTTCCCTTTTTATCCCGTAAAGTTTTTCAGCCTGACTATTCCAGTATACTACCCGCCGTTGGTTGTCAATTACGCATATACCCTCATTTATGTGCTCCAATATGCTCTCGAAGGGAATGGTAAAACCTTCGAAGTTTGTCGCTACCATTGTATCCCCCTCCTTCGCTCTGTTTGTCGTACTGAGAAATGCAATATCCATACCAGATATCCCATTTCTCCAAAAATAAATTATGGAGAGGGCCTTCCTCTCCGTTACACTCAATTAACGTAGATTATTTTGTTTCGCCGACGGGTGAAAAAGCCTGCAGACCTTTGTCCGTAAGTATCCTTTCCTTCCTGCATGGAGTCTATGTTCATAATCTTGAGCATGATCTGCTTTTTCTCTTCTTCCGAAGCGGTCATATATGCCCTGAGGAGCATATCTCTTTCCCGCTCTAAGTACTGCTGCCGCGTCACCGCAATCCCTCCCTGTATATTGTATTTTTTTAAATCTCCTTAAGACTGTTATTTCTTTCACAATCATTATATCATATCGTAAAAAATTTATCAAGTATGTAAGTTGTAAATTACCACAAATTTTCTTAATTTTAACTTGAATTTTAAAAAGTCCTTTACTTCATCCCTCCTTTCCATATTTTATAATCCCACATTTTTTTGACTTTTATTCAAAAAATAAAAAAAGCTGCAAAGCAGCTTCGGATCAGTCTTGATATTATCCCCTCTTTACTATTTTTTTCAGCCTTTCAAGTAAGCTTTTTTCTTCCACTACTACAAAAGGAGCATCCTGACCTTTTGGAACAACGAGCAAGCCTAACACTCCAATACCTTCCGGATAAGCCATCATATCCACCGTTTTGGATTCCCCATTGGGCTTTATTACATCCAACCACACGTAAGTAGGTCTGGTTTCTTTTATCATCCTTATGTCATCTTCGCTGTCAATCTGCCTCCCGTTTATGGCAATCAACACGTCGCCAGGCTCAATCCCCATTTTTTCTGCCGGCGACCCTTTTACCAGGTCCAAAACCTTAACTCCTTTTTCTGGCGGTGCAAAAAGAGGTGAACTTTGCTTTTCCTTTTTCTTCCCGTAAATTATCAAGGCCTCGTGGGCGACAGGTGCAAAAAGGGCAGCCAGATACTTAAAGGCCGGTATTCTCGATGCTATTACTGAAAGCAAAAGCAGTACGGTGCTGAAAAACATGAGATTTATTGCTGACGACCTGCTTCTTGCCCTTGGCGTCCTTGATAATGCTATGTCTCCATACCCCAAGGCAGCTACCACCGGCACCATAAGGTATACTATATCTTCCCTACCAAGAAATTCGGAGGGAGGTTTGACAACCGGCCACCATTCAGGCATGTTGACCATGTCCTGAACTGGAAGCTGTCCTGAAGTTACTGCTAACATCATTATCGGCACGGGCCAAAATTCCTGAAGGGAAACCCCCCCTATTACACCATACCTGTTGTCCTGGATAAAAACAGGCGTGCTGTTCAAATCTCCAGTAGTGTAAATCAACATGCTTTCCACCAGATGAAGAACGCCTACCAGTGCCATGAGACCTGCCACATCAACTTTCGGAAAACCGAAAACAAGAGAAAAGAGGGAAACAATACCCCCTGCATAGGAAAAACACATAAAGCGCGGATGTATAAGCATAAGAGCAATTGCCAATGGCCACACGTAAGTCAGCCCTGCTTCGGTTATGCTTATTCCCAAAAAGACTATTACAAGGCTACCTATTATGCCACCAATAAAACCGGCCAGGATAGAATAAATAACCTTCCTTCCCGGACTTTCTCTAATAAATCCGAACATTCTTGCTTCCAGGTCGGCGGTCTTTTTGTACTGCAGCCAAATTATAAATATTACCGTCCAAAAGAAGGGGTTAACCATTGAAAGCGGCATGCCTTCTAAAATGAAGCGGACTATTTTTATCAGCAAAAACATGTACCCTACTCCTCAAAACTTTGTTTTTAGTATTTCCACGGCTTTCTTTAGTTGCTCATCTTCATTTATCGGAATCTCATAAGAAGAACTTTCGACCTTCTTTAAAGATACCTCAACGTCGGGCTCTACTCCTTTTCCATCTATGGACCTCCCGCTGGGAAGGTAGTATTTAGCAATTGTCATCTTCAGGCCCGACCCGTCGTTCAAAGGCATAAGTTCCTGTACGGTTCCTTTCCCGAAGGTCCTTTTCCCCACCAGCACCGCTTTTTTGCTGTCCTGCAGCGCACCGGATACGATTTCAGCAGCGCTGGCACTGTTTTCGTTTATGAGCACGGCCAGAGGAAGCTCAAGACTTGCATCGTCCGAATAGTACTCCTCCAATTTATTTCCGTATCTATCCCTGGTGAAGACCACGAGGCCCTTTCCCATGAGCATATCCGCCACCCGCACAGCCTCATCTAGGTCTCCTCCGGGATTGTCCCTTAGGTCCAACACTAGGGCTTTTATCCCTTTTTGCTGCAAAGCTGTCAAAGCGTTTTCGAATTCCTCTGAAGTATAAGAGTCAAAGGAAGATATTCTCACATAACCGATGTCATTTTCAATTATATCCCATTTTACCGTTTTTAGCCTTATATCGTCCCTCACCAGCTCGTATTTAAGAATTTCTTTTACACCGGGCCTTTCCACGTAAACGGTGACTTTTGTCCCCTTCTTACCCCTGAGCAGCTTTACAGCTTCGTCAATGCTCTTGCCTTTTAGTTCCACCCCATCTACTTTAACTATACGGTCCCTCGGGCGAATACCTGCTTTATGAGCCGGAGTGCCTTCTATAGGAGCAACCACTATAATCTCACCGGTCTCTTCGTCCACATCCAGCGAAAGTCCTACCCCTTCGAAGCTCCCGTTCAAAGAAATCATGAAATCCTCGAATTCTTCCGGCTCCATGAATACCGAATAGGGGTCCTCCAGAGCCTGAACCATCCCATTTATAGCTCCGCGAATGAGAATTTGCGGCGGAACTTCCTTTACGTACCTCTCCTTTATGTAATTCATCACTTCTGAAACGGGTATAAGTTCGGAAGTTTCCCCGGACTTTGTCTGAACTTCTCCCAGGATGGGTTTTTCTTTTAAAGTAGAAAGGGGCCTAACTCCGATAGCAGCCCCTAAAAAGAACGCAGCGGTGAATACAATAAGATATGTAATTGACGCCCGTATAATCTTTTTCTTTCCAGTCAGCATCCATCTTACTCCTTAAAATTAAACAAACTTATTTTATTAAGCTTATTATACCACATTATTTTACCCAATTCCACGGGCTTACATGCTGGCCTTCCTTCCTTACTTCAAAGTGAAGGTGAGGTCCTGTGGAAATGCCGGTGCTTCCAACAAGGCCTATTCTTTCTCCTCTTTTTACGCTCTGCCCTTCAGACACTAATATTTTGGAAAGGTGAGCATATAGCGTTGAAATACCTCCACCGTGGTCTATGATTATGGTATTGCCGTACCCCCCATAGTAGCCAGTGTATATCACTTCGCCATCGTCAGCAGCCACTACATTAGTTCCCATAGGGGCACCGATGTCTATCCCCGTATGGAAGCGCCGTGACTTATACACCGGGTGAATGCGCCAACCATAGTCGGATGTAATATTCTTGGAACTCGGTACAGGCCACTGAAATGCTCCGGTTCCAACGTAGCCCTTCGAGCTTCTCGCCTGAATTTGCTTTATCATCTCGGCTATTTTCCTGGATTCCTCTTCCAACTGATCCTGCTGTCGTTCGTATTCCCTTTTTTGCTCTTCGAGGGCTGCCAGAAGCCTCTGGCGATCCTGCTGGCGAGAAGCCAGCTTCGCCCTGTGAGTATTTATGAGTTGATACTGCCGGGCTATGACCTGGCGTTGGGCTTCCAATTCGGATTTTTTCTTTTCCACTAACTCTTTTTTCGCTTGAAATTCCATAAGAAGTGTTTTGTCATAATCCAATAGGCGCTTTACCATATCCAAACGGGTTAGAAATTCCGAAAAGCTAGCCGACTCGAGCATTACTTCCAGATAATCCACGGGCCCTGCTTTGTACATCGCCCGCAGCCTTGTCTTGAGGTCATCTTCCTGTTTTTTAACTTCTTCTTCTGCTTTTTTCAGTTCCTGCTGGGTAATGGTCAACTTTTGCTGGGTGAGTTTTAATTGCGCTTCAGCAGCAGCGAGCTTATTTTGAGTTTCCTGAAGGTCTTTTTCTATGGCTTCTAGCTCTTCTGCAACGTTATTTTTTTGAGCGTTCACCTTTTTCAATGAATTCCTTATCTCCTGTATCTTTTTCGATATTTGACTTTGCTGGGTTTTTAAATTTTCAAGGTCAATCGCTTTTGCCGGTATCATAGATGTTATGAAAAAAAGCAGAGCTAAAATTACACCGAAAACTTCGCGGGCTCTTTGTTTTTTCAAAACGCGATCCTCCTTTCGGCAACTAAACCCTCAAAAATCTTCTTATTGAAAAGCCGCTTCCAAAAGCCCCCAAAAATGTCCCCATTAAAAGCAGACCGAGAGTGTACTCGTTAAATTCCTTTAATGGAAGAAGAGAAATCATCGGAACATTTAATTTCACAATATTGTACAAATAACTGTAGCCAACTGCCAGCAAAGCAATGGCAATCAGCGAGCCCGTAAACCCGAGCATCATGCCTTCAATCAGAAAAGGCCATCTCACGAACCAGTCCGTAGCACCTATATACTTCATTATGCTTATTTCCCTGCGCCTTGAAAAAACTGTGATCCTTATGGTGTTCGATATTATGAAGACCGATATCGTAGCAAAAATCGCCATTACTGCTAGGCCCATCAGCCTCATCCAGTAAGTAATTTTAAACAGCTTTTCAACAACGCCCTTGCCGTATTTTACTTCCTCTATCCCTTCTATTTTCTGTATCCTTTCCGCTACCCCTGAAACTTCCTGAGGAGTCTCAACCTTGATGCGAAAGGAATTAGGCAGCGGATTTTCTATGCCTTCCAGTAACTCGTCGCCCACCTGTTTTTTAAATTCCTCCAGTGCCTGTTCCTTCGAGACAAATACAACCTCTTTAACCCCATCCAGACTTTTTATGCTCAATTCGATCTGGTTTATCTTAAGCTTGTCTACTGAATCCTCGAGATAAGCTGTAATCTCCACCTGAGATTCCACATTTTTTGCTATGTAATCAAAATTTATCGATATCATCAAAAAAGAGCCGAATATTATCAGTGCCGAAGCCACGGCTCCTATGGAAGCTAAGCTCATCCACCCGTTCCGAAAAAGGTTTGCGAAAGCTTCTTTGAAAAAGTAACGAATGGTTCTAAGTTTCACAGCGGTAGACCCCTCTTTCTTCGTCCCTTACCAGTTGTCCATCTTCTAACTGCAGAACTCTTTTTTTCATGGCATCTACGAGTTCTTTGGCATGGGTGGCAACAATTAATGTCGTGCCTTTTTTATTTATTTCATCCAGCAATTTCATTATCTCCCAGGAAGTATCCGGGTCCAAGTTGCCCGTCGGTTCATCGGCAATGATTACATCTGGATTGTTGACAAGAGCCCTCGCTAAGGCCGCTCTTTGCTGCTCTCCTCCCGAAAGTTCGTTAGGCCTTGAGTTCATTTTATGCGAAAGCCCAACCATTTCGATAACCTTTGGCACCCTTTTCCTGATTTCCCTTGGAGACGCCTCTATAACTTCCATGGCGAAGGCTACGTTTTCATAAACGGTCTTTTGAGGAAGCAGCCTGAAGTCCTGAAAAACGACTCCTAACCTTCTCCTCAAATAAGGTACTTCCTTCGGCTTCAAACGGGTAATGTTTTTCCCATTTATAAAAATCTGACCTCGCGTGGGCAATTCTTCGCGAAAAAGAAGCTTTAGAAATGTCGATTTTCCTGCCCCAGTCGGCCCTACAAGAAAGACAAACTCGCCCTTTTCTATCTTTACATTTATGTCCCTGAGAGCTACACATCCGCCCGGGTAAATTTTTGATACTCCCACCATTTCTATAATGTGTTGCACTTTCAATCCACTCCTCATCAACTATTTTTTTAGTTCGACATAAATCCCAAAATTCCTTCCCTCTCGGGATTCATATTTTATGGTAATATATTCCCGCGAAAATTAAAAAGCGGCTATTCGCCGCTTTTTGTAGGTAGTAATTTCTTAAGATTGGCCATCTCTATAGCTGTCAGTGCCGCATCCCATCCCTTATTTCCCGCCTTTGTGCCCGCTCTCTCTACCGCCTGTTCTATGGTATCGGTAGTCAGGACGCCGAAGATGGTGGGCACTTTTGTTTCAAGAGACACTAAAGCAATCCCTTTAGAAACTTCGGCCGCAACGTAATCGAAATGCGGCGTCGCGCCTCTAATGACGGCGCCCAGACAGATTACCGCATCGAAACGCCCGCTCTCTGCCATTATTTTCGCCGTAAATGGTATCTCGAAACTTCCCGGCACCCAGTAAACCTCGATAGCCTCATCCTGGGCACCGTGGCGCAGTAAGCAGTCCAGCGCCCCTTCGAGCAGCTTGCCGGTGATGAATTCATTGAAACGGCTGACAACAATGCCGAATCTCAGGTTTTCTGCGGTCAGTTTGGCCTGGATAATTTTGGGCATTTTATCATCCTCCTCCTTCTTTTACAGCCAGTGACCCAGCTTTTCTTTTTTGGCTTCCAGATACCTTGCGTTGCTTTTAGTAGGCGGGATTTTGAGCGGTATACGCTCCACTATCTCAAGGCCGTAACCTGCAAGACCAACTACCTTCCTAGGATTGTTGGTAAGAAGGCGCATCTTTTCAATCCCCAGGTCCTTTAGTATCTGCGCACCTATGCCGTAATCCCGAAGGTCGGGAGGAAACCCCAACTTCAGATTGGCTTCCACAGTATCGAATCCCGCATCTTGCAAAGCGTACGCCCTTATTTTGTTAGCAAGCCCTATACCTCGACCCTCCTGGCGCATATACAGAATCAGGCCCTTTCCTTCTTCCTGAATTAACTTTATGGCGGCCCTCAATTGAGGACCACAGTCGCAGCGCTGTGAAGAAAAAACATCTCCGGTAAGGCATTCCGAGTGCACGCGCACCAAGGGTACGTCGCCCTCGTTTATCTCTCCTTTCATGAGCACTAAGTGAGTCTCGGAAGTAACTATGTCTTCATAGCATATCAGTTTGAATTCCCCGTAATCGGTAGGCAAAAGCGTCTCTGCCACCTTACGTACCAGCTTTTCTCTTGCTTTGCGGTACCTTATGAGGTCTTCTATTGTAATTATCTTTAATCCCCATTCTTTCGCAAAACTCATAAGGTCGGGGAGCCTTGCCATGGTGCCGTCGTCCTTCATTATTTCGCAGATAACGCCGGCCTGATAAAGCCCTGCCAATCGAGCAAGGTCTACGGCCGCTTCGGTGTGCCCGGCCCTCCTTAACACTCCGCCGTCTCTTGCTATCAGGGGAAATATATGGCCCGGACGGCGCAGGTCCTGTGGTTTTGTGGCCGGATCGATCAACGCCTTTACCGTATCGGCCCTGTCATAAGCCGATATTCCGGTGGAATTTCCGACGTAATCCACCGATACTGTAAATGCAGTGCCCATATTGTCGGTGTTATTGCCAACCATCAAGGGCAGGTCAAGCTCTTCAGCCCTTTTTTTCGTAATGGGGACGCAAATTAGGCCGCGACCATGAATTGCCATAAAACTTATGGCTTCCGGCGTTACCTTTTCCGCAGCCATGACAAGATCCCCTTCGTTTTCCCTGTCCTCGTCGTCGACGACGATTATCATTTTGCCCTGCTTAATGTCCTCTATGGCTTCTTCAATAGTATTGAATTTATATTCCCCAGACATCGATTTTCTCCTTCCTCTTTGGACTCTAAGGTTGAAAAAACAGCCCTGAACCGCGGCTAAAAGCCGTAAGACTTGAGCATTTCAGCACTCAGGCCTTTTCCCGAAGTGCTCTCCTTGAGTTTTAGCAGATACTCCCTTACGTACTTTCCCACAATGTCAGTTTCAATGTTTACCGTGTCTCCCTGGTTTTTGTACTGGAGGACCGTAGCATTGAAGGTGTGGGGTATTATAGAAACTGAAAATCCACGGATACTCACTGCCTGGACGGTCAGGCTGATGCCGTCTACGGCTACGGAACCTTTGGGTACAATATATTTCATCAGCTCCGGCGGCACACCTATTTCAAACACCACCGAGTTTCCTTCGGGATAAGTTCTAAGTATTCTACCAACCCCGTCCACATGGCCTAATACTATATGCCCGCCAAACCTACCTCCCGCTTTTATAGCTCTTTCAAGATTTACTCGTTTACCCGCCGAAAGCTCGCTCAAAGTCGTGCTCCTTAAAGTTTCAGGCATAATGTCGGCCACGAAGGAATCGTTTCTGACGTCCCTGGCTGTCAGGCATACCCCGTTGACTGCAACACTATCTCCTACCTCAAGGTCTTCCAGTACTTTTTTACATGAAATGGTAATCAGGGCTCCTGAAGAAGACCCGACCAATTTAGTAACAATTCCTACCTCTTCGATTATCCCGGTAAACATGAGGATCCCCCTTTTCCAGGGTCAGGATAGGCTTCCAGCAGTAGATCCCCGCCTATCACCTCGGCTGAATGAAATTTGAACCGTGGAGCTTGCTTCAGCTGATCGATGGGAAGAATTCCAATAGAATTAATTCCATTGCCGCCTATTATCAAAGGAGCCTGGAACACCAGCAGTTTATCCACCAGATTCTCTTTTATGAAAGAAGCTATAAGGGTGGCCCCTCCTTCGAGCAACACGCTAGTTATCCCCATACTGCCCAGGATTTCCATCAGCCGCTTAAGGTCTACCCGGCCATCGACAGCGGGAACCTTTATCACTTCAGCGCCTTTTTCCTTCAGAGCATTGACCTTTTCGCTATCGGCCCCTTCCGTGGTAGCAATGATTATCTGCCCGTCTTTGCATTCCAGCATCCGCGCGTCAAGGGGTATCCTAGCCCACGAATCCACCACTATCCTGAGCAGGCTTTTTCTTTCTCCCGGCAGCCGACAGGTGAGAAGCGGGTCATCAGCAAGTACCGTGCCTATACCTACCATTACCGCATCATACCAGCTCCTAAACTCGTGGGCTTTTATCCTGGCAGGTTCTCCTGTAATCCACCTGGATTCGCCCGAGGCCATAGCAATCTTGCCATCAAGGGACTGGGCTACTTTTGCGACGACAAAAGGCCTGCCAGTCGTGATATACTTTATAAACACCTCGTTCAATTTTCTCGCTTCTTCTTCCAGTACTCCGACTTCTACCTCAACGCCAGCTTCTCTCAAGCGCTTAATGCCCTTACCGGCTACAAGGGGATTAGGGTCAGTCATGGCCACCACAACCCTTTTTATCCCGGCCCTGATTATCGCATCGGCACAAGGGGGTGTTCTGCCGAAGTGGCAGCAGGGTTCAAGGTTTACGAATAGCTCCGCCCCCCTAGCCCTCTCACCTGCCTGGGCCAAGGCCACCACCTCGGCATGATGCTCTCCAGCTTTCCTGTGGTAGCCTTCGCCGACTATCTCGCCGTCCTTTACTATTATCGCCCCAACCATTGGATTCGGACTGGTGGTGCCTCTGCCCTTCTTTGCCAGGTCCAACGTTCGCTTCATGAAGAAAATGTCTCTTTCCATAAAATACCTCCGATTGATTTTTGAAATAAAAAATACCCTGCTGTCTTCAGGGTATTCTCGAATAAAATAATTAAACAAGTCTTCTCCCATCCAGACTTTACTGTCGGCTCCGGAATCTCACCGGATCTGCCTTGCGGCTCGCGGGCTTAAGGCTTTTCGCCTATCACCGCCGGTCAGGAATTGAAGGCAAAATGCCTTCTCACCTTGCCCCGAAGACTTTCTCAAAATTTGATATTCAGTTTATTTAATAATACCATACAAAGCACGGGATTACAATACTGCCTTTAACATTGCTTTGAAAAAACTTAATATTCCAAGGCAGATGAGGTAGAATATTATTTAAAGAAGGTTTTCAAAGCAGGCAGGTGTTTTGGCATGGGCTATCGCAATCTTTCTTTTGAAGAATTATCCCGCCGGGTTAAAAAAGCCGTTGAACTTTTATCCGATTGCGCGGTCTGCGCCCAGGAATGCCATGTAAACCGCCTAAAAGGCGAGAGGGGATTTTGCCACACTGGCCGCTATGCGGTAGTGAGCAGTTGGGGACCGCACTTTGGGGAAGAGGAAGTGCTTGTAGGCACCCACGGCTCCGGCACCATATTTTTCGCCTACTGCAACATGGCCTGCAGATTCTGTCAAAACTGCGAGATAAGCCATTACGGCGAAGGCAGGGAAATGTCAGCTCGGGAACTTGCCGATGTAATGCTGGAATTACAGCGAATCGGGTGCCATAACGTAAACTTAGTGTCCCCCAGCCATTGCGTGCCTCAAATCATTGAGGCTCTGCAGCTAGCCGTAAAAGACGGTTTAAAAATTCCCCTCGTCTACAACACAGGCGGTTACGATTCGGTCCAAACCTTGAAATTGCTTGACGGAATCATAGACATATACATGCCTGATATAAAATTCGGCGACGACGAAACGGGAAGGATTTATGCTTCCGCTCCGGGTTATTTTACCGTGGCAAAGCGGGCGGTAATGGAAATGCACAGGCAGGTAGGGGACCTCGTAGTAGATGAAAAGGGACTTGCAGTTAGAGGTTTGATAGTAAGACACCTCGTACTGCCCGAAAATCTTGCCCGGACAGAAGAAGTTATGAAATTTCTCGCTGAAGAAATTTCTCCAAATACTTTCACTAATCTAATGGACCAGTATTACCCCGCCCATAAGGCCCATAATGACCCCGTTCTTTCAAGACGCATAACTTCTCGAGAGTACAGCCAGGCGTTAAAAATCGCCAGGGCCGCAGGATTAAAACGCATATACTAAAAAAGCGCGAGGTCCGCCTCAATTTCCAGGCGTCCTCGCGGCTTTCTTATTCTAAAATATATTTGCTTTTCAGGCGCTGTCTTACCTTTTCCGGTATGAGGTCGCCAACTTTACCTTTTGCTACACATACGCTGGTGTCGGCGGCCCCGTAGTATACGAGGATTTCATCGTCTTCGCTCAAAACTTCCTTATCTTCGGCAGGCACCGCCCCGCACGTGAACACCACATTAGGCACCCAAGACTGGCCTTTTTCTCCGACCTCGTATTCGGTTTCCGGCGAAAGAATCGGGTTTGGCGAACGATACAGCACTCTTCCGGGATCGTTCAGGTCAACCAGTACGACTCCTAGCCTGTATACCATTTCATGGTCGACTCCGTGGTATATCAAAAGCCATCCGTACTTTGTTTTTAAAGGCTGCGCCCCTGCTCCTATTTTCAGGGAGTCCCACATCATTCCAGCGCGCGGTCCCATGATTATCTTATGGCCTTCGTGAGGCCAGGGAAACGTCAATTTGTCGGAATAGGCGACCCAGATGCTAGGTTCTATCCTGTGGTATATTACGTAATTCCCTTTGATTTTTTCCGGGAACAGTATGGCATCTTTATCCCACACGCCGGGAAATGCCAACCCTCTCCTTTTCCACCGATCGAAATTGCGTTTCAAAAAATCTTCCACTGAAATCGACGCAGCGGCTATCTGCGCCACAACCCCGTCGTAAGCCGTATAAAGCATTACTATCTCGCCGTCTATAACGACCACACGAGGGTCTTCGCATCCCCTTAATTCCTCCCTGGTTTCCGGAACGAAAATAGGGTGTTTTAATCTTTCCAGGACGTTATACCCGTCAGTTATGGCAAGGCCTATCCTTGACACTTCGTCCTGACCAAAAGCTCTGTAAAGCAGGTAAACCTTATTATTTATCCTCAGGCTTGCAGCATTAAGCACGTATCTATTTTCCCACCAGTGTTCCTTTATGGGATTTAAAATCGGATTTTTTTCATACCTTTCAAGCTTACCTGCCGGCGGCCAATCTTCCAATTCCTGTACTACTACTTCTTCTTTAGGCGGCTTAATCCCTAAAAGCATGTCCAGCAGGTCCTGGTATTCCCTTCCAAGGCTTATCAGTTGGAAAACCTGATTCATTATCTCTTCGGGGTCATATCCCAACTCTCTGTATATTTCTTCCAACAAGTCATGGTTAAACCAATCTCTTTCAACGTGCAGCGAAAGCGGAGTCGGCACCCCCTCTCCGCCTTTGAAGCTGAAGCTGGCCCATGTCCAGGCAGAACACGGCAGAAAAGTCCCGTCCTCCAGAGTGAGCCCCAAACCGTAACCTTCGGCCATCTTTAAAAGGAACACTGCTTCCCTTTTCTTTCCTTCTCCTTCAATTTTTCTTGCAAATTCTTTAAGCCTTGCTACAAATTCCCTCTGATGCCAGTTTTCAAAGACACGGTGAGCAGAAAAAATTTCCCTCCCGTAATGTTTTGTTATTGAATTTACGAACTTTTGACCAACTTCTCTGCGCTCTTTAGTGTAAATTTCCCATATCTTGGAATAATGTTCGGCTTCGATTATGCTCTTGGCTATTCTCGTAAAATACCGGAGTTTCGGGTATTTGCCTCCCATCCCCTTGCCCAGATTAACTACGGCTATCCTTGCCGTCAACCTGCTGTAGCGCGAAATGTCGGCCCAGTCATTCAAAACTGGTATCTTTTCCCTGCTGAGCACCAGGGGGAGCAATTCTACTTCTTCGAAGCTGTCAGGTCTCAGATTGTCCTGAAGCCACTCGTAAATATGAGCAAAGTATTCGGGCCGTTCGGTAAACTGGGCCAAAGTTAATATATCTCTTACGTCCACGTTGTCCATCAGCTCGCGCATGTTGCGAAAGTTAAGCCTTACCAATAAATTCCTCGGAGGAAATTCATAAAGGAGTTTCCTCAGCACATCCCACTTGACGCCAAGCACCTTTTTGTGGGGAAAGACCTCGAAAATTTTCTGACATACTTGTAATATACCTTCTTCAGTGGAGAGGTCTCCCGGAAAAATGCGGTTAACTACCCTTTCAAGTTCGCCCAGGAAATTTTCAAAGCATCCGATTATTGCTTTTGGGGTTTTCTCGGTTATTTCAAGGATATTCCTTATGTAATCTTCAAAAGCTCTGCTATATTTTCGCTGCAGCCTTTTGAATATTTCGTTGGGATATATTTCCTTGCCAAGATAACCTCTTAATTTTTTTGGGAGCACAATAGGGACTCCCGGCACGAATTCCAGATAGTCAAGAGGTGTAATCAACGGTTTTACTCCAGCGCGCCTTTTTTCAAAGAGGAGTCTAAAGTTGCGTCTTTCACTTAAAAAAGCTTTTTCCTGGTATTCTGCCAGGCTCTTTACTTTTGAGTCGATTATATCCCTTTCATCAGCTCCTATTTTTTTCAAAGCCGAATCTAGTTTTAGAACTTCATTCGCGTATCCCGCTACCATGCCGTCGTAAACGCCGGCAAGTGCATCTATGATGTCCTCTTTTAACACTTCCCCATTCGTTGAAAAAGCAGTTAAAAATTCAAGGACGACTTTCGCCCAAATCTGAGCCGGAAACCTAAAGCTGCTCTTTTCTGAGGATGCGATTTTCTTTAAAACTTCACACGTGTCCTTCTCCAGCAGGGCTTCAAAGAGGCGCTCGTTGCGCTTAAAATTATTCTTGAAAGACTCTATATAAATATCTACGTTTAGCTCCTCAGAAAGCGCATCCTTTTTTACTTCATCCACTGCATAAAAAACATCCGGTTTTTTCACTACAAATTCATCCTGCCAAATTTCTTCGTCGCGCAATATACATTCGAAAACGGTTCTCGACACCGCTTTGAAAACTATGTTGCGCTTTTGGTAAAGTGAGGGGGGAGATATTTTTCGGCCCAATTTTACTTCACATATTTTTCTCCCCCACTTTATAGCTGTCATAACAAACCATGGAGTTATTCCATAACCGCCTAAGTGCTCAGAACACTGGTCGAATTCTTTGCATAGGTCTTCTACCAGGTCATGGGAAAATGCATATACTCCGCTCAAAGGGTCAGAAACGCTTACGCCGTAAAAAGCTATAAGGAGCGGGGACATAAAAAGCCTTCCCGTAGTTTCCTCAAAGGGACTTCTCACGAAGCTTGCAACAGCCATCTCGTACTCACCAGAAATGGGATTGTATAATCCCTCTATGCATTGTGGAGTAATTCCCTCTTTTTGTCCACTTTTCAGGTCGGCCTCAAGCAGGATTACGTCTGACTCCAGCATTCGGGCCGCTTCAAATATGACTCTCGTGCTAAAACCTTTGCCTTTCGCTTCGTCCGGCATTGTAAAGCAAAGGACCTCACGTCCTTCGCACGTTGCGATACTTTTCGCAATTTCCTTTCCCGCGGGGTCTCCTGCACATACAATGAGCTTCTTATACCCCCCGGCAACCAGACTATTTCTTGCCGTTTCTAAAAGCTTCTTCAGGGTCTCCTCCTCGTTAAAGAAGGGTATACCGATTACTACATCTATTTTTTCATTCTTCATATTTTCTATAAGTTTCTTTACCTCTCTTGTTGTATCTTTAAGAAGCATTGATCCCACATTTTTACCTCCTATACCGCCGGCACAGATACCCTTTCACCATTATTCTCTATTTGTTCCAATATCTGGTGAGCTAGGAGGAAAGTAACTATCGCCTCCGCCCCCTGGTTTTGGTTGACGCCATCGGGTGTCAGGGCATCATGACAGCCTTCGGTATCTTTATTTATGAGGGGAATTTCATTAATATTTTCACCCCAGTACCAGTTATAAGCCGTCTTTGCCTTCAGAAAATATTCCCTTTCTCCCGTCGCAATGAATGCCTGGAGGCACGCCAATATTACGGAGGCAGCATCTACCGGCTGCTGGTCATAAAGCGGCATATTGCTTTCTTTCTTCCACCATCCCCTATTGCCTACTATGTTCAGATAACCTCTTCTAAATAGGGCATCTGTCAGAAATCCAAGGGTGTTTCTAGCCACTTCCAATACTTTCTTATCGCCGCTTATGGCATAGTAAGAAAATAAAGAATGAGGCAGCAGAGCATTGCAATACGTCAGTTTATCTTCAAACCAACGCCATTTTCCAGTCGTATTTTCTTCATATAACTTTACTAGCTTGTAGGCCATCTTTTTTGCAGCGGGATATAATTTCTTATATGCATTGAAGTTGTTTATAAGATTGACTATACCCAGGAGAACGTAAGCTATGGCTCTAGGGGCTTCCAAATGCAGAGCTTTTTCTAAACTTTTTTTGACCATTTTTAAGCTTATCTCTTTTACGCAACTCATGTCGCTCGATGCGGAAAAGCTTGCAGCCATAAAAGCGCGTCCTATACAATCTTCTGAATTAAGTACTGGCACAAATCGGTCTTCCAGTTTCAGGTTGTTCCACAAGCCGTTTTCCTCTTGGGCCTGTTCCAGGAAGCTAATATATATCCGCGCAAGCTTCTCTCGCATATCATCTTTCATGTCCACAGTCACAAGTAGTGCTCTCGCGTTGTCGTCCACCGTATAACCGCTGGATTTCTGCGGCGTAGATTCCTTGGCAAACTGGATTATTCCCGTGGAGTCAGTCATCCTCGCAAGGTGCTTATACATTTTTTATCGCCCTCCTAATGAAGTTGGGCGAGGAGCCCAATTTATCACAACCGGCAGCCGATTCATCCTTACCCTTTCAAGGGTATGACTTTCCCCTGGCGATTCTGTAATATCTCTTCTATGATCTCCACGTAGCTTTTCGCAACTTGGGGCCATGTCATGGTCTTTCCCAGTTTGCCAGCTTTCCTTTCCAGCTGACTCTTCAAAACAGGGTCTTTTAGGATCTGATCTATTAGGGCAGCCAGCTCTTCTGGATCGGCCTGTGACGCGACAAGCCCTCTTCCGTTTGCTAACATCTCGAGTGAATAGTCATAAGAGGTGGAAACGATTGCCCTCCCACAACCTATCGCATACGACAGCGTGCCACTCACTGCCTGATGCCTGCCAGGATACGGGGTAAGGTAAACATCGGTCATGTAAAGGTAATCTCCTATCTCTTCGATGGTAAGGAATTTATTGACAAAACGGACATTATCGTGGAGTTTCAAATCCTCCACCAGCTTTTCTAGAGATTCACGGTAAATCTCGCCTTCTCGCTTTCTTAGTTTGGGATGGGTTTCACCCACGATAAAATACAATATATCCGGATATTTCTCTTTTAACATAGCTATGGCTTTAATCCCTATTTCGATGCCTTTTCCTGGCCCTATAAATCCAAAAGTAGTAACCACAGGCCTGCCTGAAACGCCGTAGGCTTCTTTCAGCCTTTCCCTCGGCTTTTCCCTGAAAACAGGCACTCCATGCGGTACCACGTATATTTTATTGAGGGGTATTTTATAAACTTCGTGCAAGAGTTCAGCAGAACGCCTAGTCATGCAAATTACTGCCGATGCGCTTTGTCCCAATTTTATAAGTATGCCCTTTTGACTAATCGTAGGCTGGGAAAGAACAGTATGAGTATTTAAGATGAAAGGTTTTTTCAGGTGGGCTACAAAATCTAGAACGTAATTGCCATCGCAACCTCCAAATATCCCGTATTCATGCTCCAAAAGTACAAGATCCGTATAACTAGAATTGATATATTCTGCTGAGGCTGCAAAATCCTCTTTGCTTTCCTCATGAAGCTCAACCACTACTTCGGGAGGATAAGAATAAGAAGAGCCGTTGTCGGTGATGGCCAGTATTTTTACGTTTTGACCCCATAATGCGAGGTTATCCCTCAAGTCTTTAGCAAATGATGCTATACCGCATTCTCTTGGCGGATAGGTGGATAATATAGCCAGATTCATAGACATCCCCCACTTTTATATAAAATTTTAAATGTACTTTCAATCTTCGTTTCCTAAAATGCATACATTTTTATTATATATTTAAACAAGCTATATTATCCCACTTGCGGCCTATAGCACCATTGCCGGAAAATTTCAAGACAGAAGGCATCTTAGATGAGATTTCATATATGAGAAAAACACCGGAAAGAAAATTAAAACTCTGATAAAGAGTCTATCAGAGCTTTTCTGACATGAAACACGATGCGGTTCTTATAATAAAAAATATACAATATTCTGCAGTTTGTCAAGGGCTTGGAGGATTTTGGGTCCCTTGAATGCTTCATTCGCCTTTATACGATAATTTAGGTATTCGTCTAATTATAGATAATATGAAAATACTTAACCCAACAACCCATGCATTGTAAATGATTATTTGCCTCCAAGAAATATTTCCTATAAAAATACCATAAAACCCTTTGAAAGACCAGTAGGTGGGAATCCAGTAAAGGAAAATTTGTTTACTTTCGGGAAGCATTAAAGCACCTACTACTGAGCCTGATAAAATTATGCCGAGCACCTTTAAATTTGCAATCCCCGCAATCTGATTTCCGCTTAAAGAACCCACTAAAAAGCCCACTAAAACGGCTATTATAGTTCCACATAAAGTCATTACAAAAAGCTTCCCTAAATCTATATTTTTTATCCCAAGGAGCCAGATAAGAATATACCCCAAAATAAGCGGGAGTAATATACCTGTCAAACTCTTACCGATAATGTACTCATATCCTCTCATCGGAGTAACGGACAAAGCACTTAAAGTCTGGGATTCTTTTTCTTCAATTATATTAAAACCTATTACCGCTCCGCATAATGTGAAAAGCATTATAAAGAGCGAGGCTGCTTCAACTACCGCAACAAGAGAATTCTTTCTTCCCAAATCCTTTACAACGAAATTTACCCCAATATCTTTAGGATAAAGGATATCCTTCATTATCATTTGAGAAAGCTCTTTTGTGTCCCCAGATTCATTCCCTTCCAAAATTATTCTGTAATCATTCCCGACCTTAATTATTCCCGCAACATCATCTGGACCCCAGATCCTTTTTTCAACGCCTTCTTTATCTTCAAAAACTTCCACAGTGCCGTATTTTCTCAATTCTTCAATCACTTTTCCTTCGACATTCTTATATACCGCAAACTGCAGCGCTGCAGCATCAGCTCCGGTTATAAAAAACCTTAATACCAAAGCTAAAATAACGGGTGCTACTGTCATGTACAAAAGCAGCGAATCCCTCAAACTGCCTGATAAATCCCTTTTAAATATATTTAAAATCCTTCGCATTTTTCCACCTCCTAATTCCTATAGCAAGTATTTTCTATAAAGTTTCGCGGTAAGAATAAAACCTATAATATTGAAAATAACCAAACCCATAATCCCCGTCCACAAAATACCAGAATTCCCCGTTGGGAAAATAATTTCTCTTGCGGTAAAGAGCAAATAATAGGTAGGAATAACCTTTACCAAATTAGGAGCAAAATTTGGATAAAAATATGAAAGGAAAGGCAGGGAAAATAGCACGCTTATCGCGATTATCCATACACTTGCTTGAGAAATGTTATCAAAAGAGCTCGCCAAAATCAGTCCCAGCAAAGCTGCCGCAATACTCCCCAGGATTAAATAAATTATTAACCACAAATAATTTACTTTATAGCCCATCGTGAGAAATGTTAGGATTAAACAAGAAATAATCCCAAGGATAACCATTAAAATTACTTTAGAAAAAAGGTATTCGGTAATTTTTGCCGGTGCGACAAAAAGAGCCTTAATGGTCCCCTCCTCTTTTTCCATAAAAATCAAGGCGGCTATAAGGAAATATCCTAGCAGAATAGATTCCATTACTATAAAAGCCGGAATCATCATTTTATTAAAGGGTATTTCTTCTACGATACTGTATTTATTCAAAGGTAGTGTCAATAATTCAGGCATAGTTATATTCATATTTTTCAATATTTCTTGTTTAAAAGACAATAGTAATACGTTTCTTATTTTCTGATTTTCGTACCCCTGAAAGATAAACTCTATTTCAGGCTTCTTCGAAGAATTTTTTATTATCATACCTATGCTGTTAAAATCCCTGTTCATTTTTTCTTCCAATTCTTTTATTGAATTTACCTCAAATATTTTGTTGTTTTCAAGCTTAGCCTTTTCTATTACACGACTGACGGCTTCATTAGAACTGCTTTTATCTTCTATATAGTAAAAAACCTTGGGTTCTATATTTATTTCCTCCGGAAATACGTAGTTGGTTAATAGCGCAAAAAGCAATGCCGTAGCCCCAACGATCAAAAAAAAGAAATTCCTGTAGGCAATTATCAAATCCTTTTTAAGCAGGGAAAATAATCTTTTAAACACCTCAACTCAACCCCCTACCCGTCACCTTAATAAAGATCTCTTCAAGGGTTGCTTCCTGAGAATGAACCGTCTCGATATCTTTTTCCTTAATTAAATAATTCAATCTCTCCTTGTCTTCATCGCTTTCCATTGACAGCAATTCCCTTTTTAAAACTCCCTCTTCCTTATATTCTACCCTTACCATGTTTTTTCCGTATTTCAATTTTAAGTTTCGAGGAGCATCTATAAGGACTATTTTCCCGTTATTAATAAAAGCAACTCTATCGCACAGTTCATCCGCAATATACATATTGTGGGTTGTTAAAAAAACGGTTACCCCTTCCTTTTTCTTTTGCCATATTATTTCTTTTATAATACTCGCCGTATTTGGGTCTAAACCTGAGGTTGGCTCATCCAAAAACCACATTTTGGGGTTATTTATCATAGACCTCGCGAAAACCAGCCTCTGCATCATGCCTTTTGAATATTCTCCGGTTCTCTTTTTTGCGTCTTTTTCTAATCCTACCATTCTTAAAAGTTTAATGGGTTCTTCGGTCGGCACGGTGAACATCCTTCTGTAAAATTCCAGGTTTTCTAAACCCGTCAACTTTTTATAAACATTGTGCTGTTCGAAGCATACCCCTATAATATTGAAAAATTTCTCGGTAGGTTTTTTAATGTTTATACCTGCAATGCTTGCTTCACCCTTTTGTAAAGGAAGAAGCCCGGTTAAAATTTTTTGCGTTGTAGATTTCCCTGCCCCGCTGGGCCCTAAAAATCCGAAAATCTCCCCCTTTTCAATTTCAAAATTTAAATCAAAAATCGCATAATGTTCGTCATTAGTATATGAAAAATAAAGATTTTTTACGGAAAGCATTTTAATTCCCCTTTCCTTTTGCTTTAATGCCATTTTCAATAATATAAAGCATCTTATCCACCAGGTTGTATATACCCATGAGGTCTTCACCTTCTCTCGTCTTTAGATAATACTCCGAAATATCAATGCTTAAAGAAGTAATAAGCATGGACACCAGATCCACATCAATGGCAGGATCTACCTCTCCTCTTTCAATTCCCTTCATCAAAAGGTATCTGAAAAAATCCCCGCTTTTTTTTCTCGAATCTTCCATTATTTCGTCAAATAACTCCCTATCCTTTTCTTTTAAAAATCTGGCCCCGATAGAAAAAATCCTGGGATTATCTTTTGCATACTTTATTCCAGCAATATAAAGCTCGCGTATGAGCTGAAAAATATTAAGCTTTTCAAAATCCTTCATAATATGCTGCATATACACCATCTTTTTTTGAGCACATATTTCAATAATGAATTTATACAGGTCTTTCTTATCCTCAAAATACTGATAAAAGCTCCCTTTAGCTATGCCCGCTTTCTCTACTATCCTGTTAACGCTCGCCTGTTTATAAGGATGCTTTGAAAATTCATCAATAGCCGCTTCTATAATTTTGTTTTTTTTATCCTCAGGCAGATTAAAAAAAGTTGACTTTGGCATTTAATACCTCCTTTAATCATTTTTATGACCAGATGGTCATAATATGTTTAAAAAAATATGACTAAAAAGTCATAATGACCTCTTGGTCATATTATACGGCAATGGAATATGTATGTCAATTTAATTTTTATAGAATGTTATGCTCCTGCATATATTTTTTGAGAACAGAAAATGACGTGGGCTCCCCAATTTGAGAAAGCTGTTATTTCTAATTCGCGTCTTTTTCTCCTTATCCATTTTAAACCCTCCTGGCAATTTTCTTTTAAAAAGTTTTTGCTGAAAATAAAAACTCCCCACAGTTATTTCACTGAGAGGAGTCATCAACCCTTTATACGGGCAGTTAATGGTGGACTCCATTACCTTTAATGTTCGACATCAAACGTGTATCAATTATTCATCGATCTAACTTTTACAATGTATTTTATCGCACAACGGATCATGTCAAGTCATATATTTCGATATCAGCTATAAATTAGTAAATTAGATATTTTGGAAAGTATCAGATCATAATTTGTTTAAATATATCGTACTTGGCCTCATCAGTAAAAATAAAATCTTCAATAGGTGATGCGTTCAAAATTTCTTTCCCAAATTGAGTGTTTTTTAAGTTTATGAACGATTTTTTTAACTGTTCTATAATTTCAGGAGGCAGGTCAGCTCTTGCAGCTATAACATCTTTTGGAATCGGTTCGGTTTTGGCAATAATTCTTAATTCAGTATCAACAGGAAATCCTTTTTGGCGCATCAGTTTCCACGCATCAGAGTAAGTAGCTCCTGCATCCACCGTCTGTGAGAGCACAGAATTTATCACTTTATCATGAGTACCAAGAAAAAGTGCCTCTAGATCACACTCTAAATCTATGCCTGCTTTTTTTAACAAATATCGTGGAAAAACATATCCCGAAGCAGATTTAGGATCTACGAAAGCAACTTTTTTCCCTCGCAATTCTTCAAGAGAAATAATCCCGCTTTTTTTATGAACAATAATATACCCCTCATAATAAGGAGTACCGTTTACGACGGGAGTGACAAGTGGAACGATCTTTCCTTGTTCCCTCGCATTTACAAAAGCTAAAGGAGAAAACCAGCCAATATCCGCTATGCCATCCAAAAGACATCTAGCCAGATCGGAATAATCAGAAGCAATAATTGTTCTAGCATTATATCCTATCTGCTTAACCACGCTTTCGATGATAGGCACATATAATTCCTTAACTTTTTGGGGCTCTACAAAAGGATTTACGCCAAAAATTAGCTCATCTTTGTTCTTATATTTAATAGAATATTTTTGTAATTCCGAGGCTTTATTGCTTACCAAATTAGCTAACGATAAAACCTCTTGATTACTTCTTTCTAACCCTTCAATTGTTTCCATAGCTTTATTCATTGATTGAGCATTTTCTTCTGTCCTCGTTGCGAGCTGTTCAATCACCCTAGCTACCTCTCGAATCGTTAATGTGTGATTGGAAATGAGCTCTGATAAATCATTTGTTATAACATTTATTTCCTGTAATTGTTTAATGATCTTTTCTAATGCTACAGTTGAATTATAAGTTATCTCTTCAACCCCGCTTATTCGGTGAACCCCTGAAGAAATAACATTACTTACTGTATTAAATCCCTGCTTCACTTCTATAATAGTATCCCTAACTTGTTGTGCAGCAGCCTTACTTTCCTTGGAAAGTTTATTAACTTCATCAGCTACAACTGCGAAACCCCGCCCAGCTCCACTAGCTCGCGCTGCTTCTATTGCAGCATTTAGCGCCACCAGATTAGTATGTTCTGCAATTTTTTTTATTCTATTCGCAAAAGACTCAATTTTTTCAGTTACACTATGAAGTTTTCCGATGACTTCTGCGGCATTAAGGACTTCACGTGAAATTTCTGTAAGCACACTCCCTGCTTTCAAAATTATCTCACGATTTTCGCTGGAAATTTTAACTAATTGTTCGGATTCCTTGCATGTTATTCTGGTTTTTAGATCAACCTCCTCAGCGTGCTGCAGTAATTCTTCTACCGACGAGCTACACTCTTCTAGGCCTGTAGCACTTTCAATGCTATTATTTGTTACTTCTCTCGACAAATTAACGAGCAACTTAAGTTTCGACGAGTTTTCGTCCATTTTCCACAATAGTTGTCTCGCTGAAAAAGATAATTTTTCTGCTATATCTAGTAAAAGCTGGGACTCCCCAATATTTGGCCTTTCACCCTGATTAGTCAACAATTTTACATCTTTTTCCTGTTCTTTCCTTAAAAAATTAAAAAAATATTTCACCCCTCATCTCCTCCTAATCATTTGCTAAAATAAAATAATCCCCCAGGCTGCTCTTATAAGAGCCATTTGCCCGGGGGTTCTCCTTTTCTCCACCCCTAACATTTCGTTCTAATTTTTTTGTCTATTTGAAATTATAAATCATAGATACTTCAGTGTCAAGAGAGATAGATTCATTGGATCGCGTCAAGTATTTTTAGGTTTTTATGCCCCACCATCACTCTATACAGGATATTTTTCGGAAGATAGTTATATGTCGTTCCCTGCATCCATCCTCACTATCAGAGGCTTATCCGTAACAGCTCTAGCATAGCGAATGCTCTCATCTATAAATTCAGGCGTGTTTTTCTGACAGTGTTGTTTTCCTTCACGCAGCTCGATGTTTACTCCATAACCTTCTTGACTCAGATATGCGATAATAGGAGAGTATCCTTCAAAACCTTTGTATGTCATTGGATACGCCTTCTTTTTTAGTCTTTGAGTTGTCATAATGGGGATACGTCGATATCCAAAGCTACGTAATCTTTATAGCAGGGTATAATCTTTACTCCCGCTTTCTTAAGCAAGAGCGCCGATTCTTCAAGTATGATGTTGTTCCATGTGCTGCCTGCCATATCAAACCTCTGACGCAGAGTTGGACTTGAAGGGACTTTTCTGATGCTCAAGGCGGATTTAAAAAATATGTCCCGGCGTAAAGGTTCAATGCTATCAAAGTCATTTTTTCCTTGACAGAGGAGGCCGATTATGATATTGCAACGTCACTGTTTTTTATGTCCGGTTCTGGCATTTTGGAGATTTTCGCATTGTTTAACCATCTTTTGAGGCCTATTTTATTGAGAAGGATTCCGACACAGGCGAGTCCGCTTACGGGAGTAAGAATTTCGTTTATCCTTACAATTTCAAATTTCATATTGCACCTCAGGGGTTATTTTTTCCTGTTGCGTTTTTTGTCCCCTTACGCACAATTCTTCTCGACCAAATCGTAGATGAAAGTTTTTTCCATTCCCGGATTGCTTAAAAAAACGTATGCAGCCATAAGCAAAAGTTCATTGCCTCTAATCCATTTGGCCGCATCATCCATGGTTAAAACAAAATCTACTCTCCTATCGAGACCTTTTTCACCCGCCACGACCTTTGCATTTTTCAATCCTCCTATTTGAAGAGCCTCCCGCACAGTTATACCCATTTCTCCATCTCCCGGTTTTTTCTATCTACTTTTTTTTATATATTGGCAGTATTTTTTCTAATTTGCCAAATACAATTTGCAATTTTTCAAATTAATTCGTTTTCACCTTCATTTTCACCGAATATTTTTTTATAAAGATCTCTGCTGAAACTTGTTTCTAAGGGTTTACCCTCTATTATTTTGTAGGTTCTCGTTCCGTCACTTTTTCTTTGTGCCCTTAGAAAAATTGCGTTTTTCAACTTTTTGTTGTAAAAACTGTTTGCAAATTCGTATAGATGAGTAACGAAGAAAACCTTTATTCTTTTTTCCAATAATGCACTAATTATTTCTTCTGCAATCTGTGAACCCTCTCTTTCGTTTGTAGCAGAAAAAGATTCATTTAAAAGTAGCATTGAATTTAAAGTTATATCGTCTACTATTTCGCTCATCCGAGCAAGTTCTTCATCGAGCTTTCCGCTTTTCATTGTTTCATCCTCTTTTCGCTTAAAGTGAGTAAAAAGCCCATCGAAGATATTACTTGAAAAAAATTCCGCAGGAACGAACATACCGCTTTGCATCATCAATTGTGCTAAACCTATGCTTCGTATAAATGTAGATTTTCCGCCCTGATTGGCACCAGTAATTATCACTAGGTCTTTATCGTCTAAATTCAGACTATTCCCAACGATTCTATGTTTCACAGTTAGCGCAAGACACACATCATATAATTCCTTAAATGATAATTTGCGTTCATCAGTATCCACGGGAACAGGGAATGACGTGGGCTCCCCAATTTGAGAAAGCTGTTCGTATAAATTCAAGCAGCCTATGTAGAAGGTTAATTCCGTTTTCAATACCTTAAAAAAGTTTAGGATGTGATCAACCGATTGTGCTAGGGCATTGGCTACCAGATTGATTCCTCTTTCTTTTAATTCGGAAATCGCCCTTGCGCCACTTTCATCGCGGCCGCTGATATAAAAGGTATAAACAGGTACCTTTTTGGCAAAAAATCGTTTTATTAAGCTCTGATTTTTCTCTTGCGATTTACGAAGAATGTAATTGATGCCTTTGTTGCCCTTTCCCAGCTCGGCGCTTATCAGCATTCCCTCGTCAAAGTTTAGCTCTCTCAGATGGTTTTGGGCCTCGGTAAAAAAATCGTCGTCAATTTCTTTTTTAAGCATTGCAAATAACGCTTTAAATCCCTCTGATTCGAACTTACTTTCGTTTTCTTCTGCTATAATTCTCAGCTTCCTCAGCATTTCCAAAAACATTTTCAAAACATCCTTTGACCTTTGCAGGATAAAGTCGGGATATTTGCTGAAAAGACCCCAATAGTTTTTTTTCTCATTTTCAATGGTTTCCTTCGCAATTTCATATATACTCCTTATGACGGAAGGATTTTTCAAGCAGTCCTTTAAAATATCTTGTCGGTATAACACGGTGTCCGTGTCATTGTTAAAACCTGAAAGGATGACCTTCCTTGCTACTTCAAATATAAAGTTGTCACCAAGTGCCATCGCATCAAAAAGTGTTTCCAGCTCTAAATCTTGCAATAATACTTGTTCATTTTTGGGAAGTTTTTGCTGAAGGTCAAAGTTACGATCTTTAAACATAAGATAGACTTTCATGATCTTATACGCTCCTTTAATAAATTATAAGTGAGCCTGTATTTTTCTGCGATGGACATCGCATAGGAAAAGCCATCCGGAACCTTCCTAAGTATCTTGTATGTTCTTATGGCTGGATTTTTCAAATTAACGCTACTTACCATACTTACTATTTTTTCGCTTTCTACGGCTAATTCGTATACGAAAGTTACCCACACGCACAGCAATTTTTTTTGTAATATTTTTTCCATTATCTTTTTGCTTAGAAAAATTGCATCTTTTAAGGTAGTAGATGTAAAAATTTCATTAATAATGATGACGCTGTTTGGTGTGGCCTTCTCCAGAATATAACGTATTCTTAGGAGTTCATCTTCCAGTTTACCTCTTAGGTCCTTTATGTTTTCCTCTTTTTCAAAATGCGTAAAAATTCTATCATATAGGAAAAGTTGCGCTCGTTTTCCGGGAACGGGACAACCCAAGCCTGCTAAGAAATGAATTTGCCCAAAGGCACGGGCAAAAGTTGTTTTCCCACCCTGATTGGGGCCGGTTACTACAATTATTCGTTCCTCGCCTTTTAAGTAAAAGTCATTGCAGACAATATTTTGATTTTCATTCACAAGTTTATAAGCTAAAGCCATATCAAAACCTTCGAAATTGTAGACTTCCTTTATTTTGTCGGAAATTTGAGGGTAGCAAAATTTAAGTCCCGCTTTCTTCAATTTTTCTATAAATTCAAGGTAAGATATATAAAATTGTATCTCTTTGTCAAAAATTGCTATAGTCTCATCAATAAAATTAGCGTTTCTCAAAGAGTAATTATCAAGGTGAGAAAATATTTCTAGATAAAGTTTCGCCACAAAATCGAGTATTTGAGCTTCAATATGGTTCATTTCAGGATAATCGGAAAATTGAACTGTGTAATCTTTTACAGAATTCTGTTTAAATCTCTCGAAAGTTTTTATTACTTCTTTACTATAATCAATTTCAGACATATATTTACGAACCTTTACACAATTTCCTTTTATCAAAATACAGTACTTAACCACTGACAAATCGTCTTTTAATTTTTTAGTTTCTCTAAAAAGTGACCTAAAGCTATTAGATTCAACATAGTTCTTAAGATATTCGCGAAAGGATATAAAACCCTGTGAATTTAAATTTGCAGAAGTTAAATCACAAAGAAGGGTGTTGACCGCATCACAGTATATTTCAACGGCATCTAAAAACCAACTCTCTTTTTGATATTTATTATATAGCCTCTGTGCCTGTCCAAGGTGTTCCTGAACAACGATCATTTTCTGCGAAAACGATTTTATATTGTCAAACAAAACTTTGTCTTCTAGATCCTTCATAATTTCCTGACGGTACCTTATGGCATCAACATCGCGAAGGGGAGTATAAAAGTAAGGTTTTAAATTATATCGCTCTCTTCCAGCAGTAATGCCATCTATTATCTTATCGAGGTTTAAATCTCTGAAGAATTCAGGCATTTCGTTTGTTATGCTTTCGTAGTCTTCTACATTTTTAAAAAGTATGCTTAAAAAAGACATCCTTAGGCACCTCCGATATTTGAAAAAACTTCTTTTCCTTTGTTATATGGTATAAAAAGGGAATTGATACAAGCTGAGTCTTCACAGAAAATACACTAGATTATGACATGAACTCCTGCGTTCCCATACCAATTCCCCAAAGTAATCATTCCTACTAACACAAAGTAAAATCCCCCGAGGAAAACTAAAGATGTGAAAAAGACAGAAAGCAAATTTGAGAATGAGAAAATCAAAACCGAAAGACCTTTTCTATCGTATAAATATCCAAACCAAATAGTATAACTAATTTAAATGCATCACTCCCTGTAGTATTTCTAATTTGCTGCCTTTTCTCCTTATCTACTTAGAACCCTCCTGACAATTTTCTTTTAAAAAGTTTTTGCTAAAAACAAAAACTCCTCCCAGTTATTTCACTGAGAGGAGTCATCAACCCTTTATACGGGCAGTTAACGGTGGACTCCATCACCTTTAATGTTCGACATCAAACGTGTATCAATTATTCATCGATTAACTTTTACAATGTATTTTATCACACAACCGGATTATGTCAAGTCACATATTTCAATATCTGTGGTTATTTTATGATAATGTCACCTTGTAGACTATCGTGATAAAATGTCACTATGAAGAATTAGGTGCGTTATCTAATGTCTAAAGAACAATTAAAAAGATACACTGTTATTCAAAAGACTCTTGAGGGTGCTATGACTATCAAAGAAGCAGCGGTTTTTTTTGAACCTAAGTGCACGCAAGGTAATACGCCTGATATAAGGAGTGAAGGAAAATGGGGCCGCGACACTTATCCATAAAAATCAAGGTCGGAAACCCACTCAAGCCATCTCAGAAAAATTTAAACAAAAAATTATTCATCTTAAAATGTCTGGCGCCCTACAAAAACGCTAATTTTAAACATTTTCAGAAGCTTCTCGATAGAGTTAAAAACATCAAGTTAAGTTATTCTGCCCTTTATGGTATCCTCACCGGTGCCGGCATTAAAAGCCCTAAAAAGAAGAGACGCTTTAAATCTCATCGACGCCGCAAGAGAAAGCTTCAACCAGGCCTTTTAGTTCAGATGGACACTACCCCATTTAATTGGTTCGGTTATGGCAATGGCGGCGTGTTCTCTTTCTTCGGCAAGCAGTTCAAATCATTCAAAAAAGAAAACCAGCCTTCCATTCCAGCCCATACAACTGTTAATGTGTTCATTAGTAGTATAACAGGTGTATGGGTGGAATACAAGGGTAGAGTTTATGAAACTGTGCCGTTTGTTAAGCCGAAAAAGTCTGCTGCCGGTGATATTTCTAAAGAACCGAAGTCGCCTTACAGGCCGCCTGATTCTCACTATTACAAATATAGCCAGAGTCTTTTTAAACCTGTTACTTTCGAGGAAAGTGATCGCGAAATTCATGAAATACTTCAAGAAATCTTCCTTGGTAAATATAAAAAATTTGCCTGCCTTTATTAAAGTATGTTTTATTTTTTTTGTCTGAATGCTGTTAAGGCACCGTGGACTAAATGGGAGGGGCCCCTTTGCGGGAGGGTCCCCGTTTATGCCGCGAAAGGCCTTGACATCATTTGGATAGGTATCCTTTTTAAAAGATATTGACAGAGAGATAGATTCAGGACAAAAATTTTTTATTCTGCCTTTGCTCAACGGTAATAAAATATTTTTGAGATATATCACTCACTTAGCTTTAAACACTACACAACTACCGCCGCAATGTCCTTGCAGCCTCCGCTATATCTTCTGCAGCAAGGCCATAGGCTTTCATCAGCTCTTCGGGTTTGCCGGACATGCCGAAAACGTCGCGGATGCCTATCCTTTTTATGGGTACGGGCTTTTTCTCGGAAAGCACTTCAGCTACCGCGCTGCCCAAGCCCCCAATTATGCTGTGCTCCTCGGCGGTGACAATGGCTCCGCATTCGGCAGCTTTTAAGATGACTTCTTCGTCAATCGGCTTTATTGTGTGGATGTTGACGACCATGGCTTTTATGTCATCCTTTTCCAACATTTCCGCTGCCTTCAGGGCTTCGGCCACCATGACGCCGGTAGCTATTATTGCCACATCCTTTCCTTCCCTCAATATAACCCCTTTGCCCGGTTTAAATTCATATCCTTCCCCGAATATGGTCTCTACCGGGTGCCGGCCCAGTCTTAAATACACCGGTCCTTTGATTTGAGCTGCAGCCCTTACCGCCATTTTGGTCTCCGTTGCATCTGCCGGACTTATCACCGTCATGTTTGGCATTACCCTCATTAGTGCTATGTCTTCTATGGATTGGTGAGTAGCTCCGTCTTCCCCTACGGTGATGCCTGCGTGGGTCGCGGCTATTTTTACGTTCAAGTTCGGGTAACAGATGGAGTTCCTCACCTGTTCGAAGGCCCTGCCTGTGGCAAATATGGCAAAAGTGCTGGCAAAAGGTATCTTGCCGCAGGTTGCAAGGCCCGCCGCTGTTCCCATCAGGTTTTGTTCGGCTATACCCATGTTAAAGAAACGCTCGGGAAATTTTTTGGCAAAAACGCTGGTTTTTGTGGATTTGGATAGGTCGGCATCCAGAACAACTATTTCTTTTATCTCTTCTCCCAGTTCGGCGAGGGCTTCACCATAAGCGTCTCTTGTCGCTATCTTCGGCATTGTCTTTACCTCCATTCTTCTATTTCATTTCTTCATTTTATTTTTCATTCTTACCTTTAAAGTACTTTTAGCGCTTCTTCGGCTTGCTCCTTTGATGGGGCTTTGCCGTGCCAATCCACTTGGTTTTCCATAAAAGGCACTCCTTTTCCTTTTACGGTTTTCGCTACTATTACGGTCGGCTTTTCTTTAATACTTTTCGCCTCTTCTATAGCTCGCAATATGTCTTCAAAATCGTGGCCGTCTACATCTATTACGTGCCAGCCGAAGGCCCTGAATTTTTCTTGTATTATTTCAGGCGACATCACCTGGACTATAGGACCATCTATTTGAAGACCATTGTGGTCCACAAAGGCCGTTAGGTTGTCGAGCTTATAATGAGCTGCAGCCATTGCAGCTTCCCAGACCTGCCCTTCTTCAAGCTCACCATCTCCCAGGAGCACATAGACCCTGTAGCTTTTGCCGTCAAGTTTTCCGGCCAAGGCCATTCCATTCGCCGCCGAAAGCCCCTGACCCAGGGAACCTGTAGTCATGTCCACTCCGGGCGTCTTTTTCATATCGGGGTGCCCTTGCAGAATGGAGTTTATTTTGCGCAAAGTCTTCAGTTCTTCTTTCGGGAAATAGCCCCTTTCGGCCAGCACTGCATAAAGCGCCGGGGCCGCATGACCTTTTGAAAGCACAAACCTGTCCCTGTCAGGCCAATCGGGGTTTTGAGGGTCTACCTTCATTTCGTGAAAATAAAGGGCAACCAAAATATCTGCACAGGATAGCGACCCTCCCGGATGGCCTGAGCCCGCCTCGGCCGTCATTTCAATGATGCTACGCCTTACTTTCCGGGCCGCTTTCGTCAATTCTTCCAGCTTTTCTTTAGATACTTGCATTTTAATCACCTCGTCATTTTTTTATTTTTATTTGTGACTATCTTCCTGACTTACAAATGTAAACCCTTCTCCCAGAACTTCATGCACGTCGTGAATAATTATAAAAGCCTTGGGGTCTATATCCCAGATAATCCGCTTTAACTTTGGAAGCTCGAGCCTCGTTACTGCGCACATTACAACCTTCCTGTTTTCTCCGGTGTAGCCGCCTTTCGCCTCAAAAAGCGTTATCCCCCTCCCCAAGTCTTCTAAAATCCTTTTTTGTATCTCATCATTTCTATCTGAAATTATGTAAACTGCTTTCGCGTAATTGATACCCTCCTGGACGATATCTATCACCTTGCTGCTGACGTAGAGGGCTATCCATGAATACATGGCGATCTCCCAGTTGAAGGAAATACCGTTCAACGCTATTACGAAAAAGTCTATTATCAGTATCCCTTGGCCAATGCTCACGATTGGTATGAAGTGATGAATGAGCATTGCAGCTATGTCGGAGCCACCTGTAGTTGCCCTGGTCCTGAAGACCAGCCCAAGCCCCAGGCCCAGCACGATGCCGCCGTATACGCTTGAAAGCAGCAAGTCCCGCGTCAAAACGGGAAAATTTTTTGTGAGTTCCGTGAAGACCGAAAGGAGTATGGTACCTACCACAGTTTTTGCGCCGAAAATGGGGCCCAAAAAGATAATCCCTGTTATAAAGAGGGGGATGTTGAAAGCCAGCATCGTCCATCCCACAGGCAACCCGAAAAGATAGTGGAGCACCGTGGCAAGACCGCTTACCCCACCGGCTGCCACTTTGTTTGGAACAAGAAACATGGTGAGGCCCAAGGACGCTATAAAGCAACCTATGACAATCAGGAGGTAATCCAGAATATTCGACCTGAGCTTCAAGTCATTTTTCTCCTCTCTCTGCCATTGCTTTCATCAATACTTTTATCATAAAAAGGGGGAGCACTGACATCCTCTTTAACCGCCAGGGTTCCTGCAGCAGCCTGTAAAGCCATTCAAAACCCGTCCTCTGCATCCACACCGGTGCTCTCTTCACTCTTCCCGCAAATACATCAAGACTGCCGCCGACACCCATCATTATACTTCCATTTATCTTGCTTTTGTTATTCACCATAAAGAGTTCCTGCCTGGGGGCACCCATACCTATGAAAATGAAATGCGGCTTTGCCTCATTTATTTTTTGCACCACTTCATCATGCTGCTTTTCATTGAAGTATCCGTGGTGCGTACCCGCTACTTTTAACCCCGAAAATCCAGCCAATATATTTTTTGCCGCTTCCTCGGCCACACCTGGTTTTCCGCCCAACAAGAATATGGAAAGCCCACGGATGGCAGCTATCTTCAGCATCTTTACCATCAGGTCAAAACCCGCAATTCTTCCCGGCAGTGGATTTCCGATAATTTTCGAGGCTATTACCACTCCAATGCCGTCTGGCAAGATTAGATCGGAAGCGGCTATTGCTTTTTTCAATGCGGGATTTTTCTGGGCTGCCATGATTATTTCCGCATTAGGCGTTACGATGACCTTTGTATTTCCCTCATCCAGCATTTTTTCAACTTCCTGCGCCGCCTGTTCCAATGTCACTTTATCCAATGGCACGCCCAGTATTTCAATCCTTCTTATACTGCTCATGACCACCCTCCAGCAGCTTTAAAGCAAGCATAGCATTTTCGTTAGCTAAATATTCCATCTCTTTTCTTTTTGCAAGGAGCGCACGGCTGCTTTCTTCACGTTTTTTTATAGCATCCTGGATAAGACTACATAAACTTTGGACTTTTAAGTCCTTTAATGTTCCGGCAGACGGCTGCCCGACACGTATTAAGAAGTTTTCAACTTTAGGGTCATAGGCAAGTCCCACGAGGGGAACTCCCATTATGGCACCGAATATAAGTGCGTGGAGCCTCATTCCACAAAGAAGGTCCATTTTCCCGCAAACCCAGAGCAATTCTCTTGGCCCTAGCGATTCACTAATAACTTTGACCTTTTTTTCCTTCATTAGTCGCATTATTTCCAGCGATTCATTGTAATCCTGCGGAAACTGCATCGGTATAAATACTATATTTACCGAATAGCTATTTATCAAAAAATCGCAAGCTTCAGCGATGACTTTTCTTGTTTCGCCAACCTTCCACGGCCTTACCGAAATCCCTATATTAAGACCTGCCTTACTCAAATCAATACGGTGCCTGTTGAGTATACTAAGTCCAGTTTCGTCATCTACAGGTTTTAACGCAAAAGCAGGATCTGCCGTAACGTAGATTTGGGGCTTTTTTACTCCGAGATTTTTAAGCTGGTCCCGGGAGTTTTCGTCTCTAACCGTAATCAAATCTACCATATTGCCCACCGAGGCAATCAGCCGCTTGTTTAAATTGCGGTTTACCGGGCCGACTCCGTTGGCATAAAACATCACTTTTTTCCCCATCTTTTTCGCGAGAAACACTATGAGAAGGTAATAAGGGATGGACCTGCTGCTCGTTACGTCCTGGAGCAGGCCACCACCACCGCTCAAAACTAAGTCCGCCTCGGCTATCGCTTTAACTACAAGAAAAGGATTAGTTCGATGCACAGCTTCTATGCCGTGCATCATTTCCGTCTCTTTTGGATTGGCTGACAAAGCCTTTATGCGGATGTTATCATCCAATTTTTTAAAAGAATCGACCATGGCCATCAATATTGCTTCATCTCCGGCATTGCCAAAGCCATAATACCCCGAGACCAGTATTTTCTTCATTCTCTTTCATTCCCTTTCCGGCATAGTGTTAAAAACCCAATCAATACCAGGCTACCGATAAAACTTCCCAGCAGTATCCCCTCAAAGGAACGGACAATTGAGATAACGGCATTTGCGTGAAAATGGCTGAAGGTGTTTATCAAAGAAAGCTCTCCTAAAAGCCCTGTCGCCAAGAGCAATCGAAATTGCCCGGGTCTTTTGGGATTTTTTATTCCTCCTGCAAGGACAAGAGCGGGACATCCTATCAGAAATTCCTTTGTCCTCGGCCTTACGGGCAGCATTTCTTCCAGCCAAATTCTAAAATAAAGTTCGAACTTAGGTATAGGAATGGCCGAAAAGTTCCCCGTGCGGTTTATCAGGACGTACAAAATTCCGACCGCCAGGCTAAGTGTAAAAAGATTTCCAACGCTAAAGAGCGGCTTATTCAACGGAACTTTCCCGTATTGAAATCTTACGTAGATAAGTCCGATTAACAAAAATGAAGCGATGTACATTGCTTTAATTCCGCGAAACTTTTCTAAGCCAACGATAAAATCCATATCGCTGCATATTCCGGTTATCAATAGGGCCCCTGCAAAAGTCAATGCGGTTGCCCTCCCAAGTGTTAAAATTCCACTTTCAATGCTCTGCCCTAAATTCTTAACAATAGACCCGTCTACCGGCATCTCCCGGCTTACGGCAAGACAAGGATAGATTATTGAGACCATAAGGCTCGAAGCACTTCTAAAGAGCGAAAAATCTATCAAAGCCAGTATCGATATAATACCCCACAAGCTTATAGAAGAAAGCAGAGCATGACTTTCCTTTATTTCAAATATGCGAAGGAGATAATAAAGCCCCGGTATCAGCCCTAAAGAAGCAACTGACGGGATCAGTATCAATGCAGGGCCTGATATTTGATCTTTTGAAAATGAAGAAGCTTTCTGGGGATAAAGTCCCGGTTTAAAGCCCGCAGATATTACGTCATCGTATATATTTTTTATGTGTTCTTTATTGTACCTTATAAGGTCCTCATCGCCAGATAGAAAAAGGTGCAGACAAAGCAACCTGTCATTTCTATCTCTTACAGCGAGGAGATACTCCTGCATCCATTTGTGCGCAGGACGATTGTACACCCTTACGATGTCATATCCTTTTTCCCTAATACCCTTTCGTAAACTCTCCGTTTCTTTAAATTCATCAAGTCCCAGGCGGATGCCTTTTTCTTTTATCGCGTTAAAAAGCATTTTTGCAGCTTCAGACTCCTGCGGTATTTCATTGTTTTGAAGTATAAGAACCGAGATATTTTCATCAAAAACTTTGCTTACTTGTTTTATTTCTTGCGCAGTCTTTCCTTTTACATCTTTCATCATCAATACTACATTAAAACCCGAAGATATGGCAAAGTTTATCGACTGCTGGTCAAACCCCAGACCAATCCCACTAAAGCCGCTTCTCCCATCAATTTCTTGAATTACGTATATGTCTTCACCCTCTTCGGTCATTATTTCATATCCTCTACAAGACAGTGCTGCTTTTAATTTGTCAAAGATTGCTTTGTCCCGTGAAAATATATAATAGCTTTCCGGGTTGAAATCCTCCCTGGAGATAATTCGCTTTGTCAGTTCGTTTTCCACTCCTAAAAAACGCTGGTGGTCCATTATCTGCCAACCCTTCAACACCAAAATCCGGCCTTTTTCAATGAAATCTCTTACCGTGGTTTCTTCTACCGCCAAGGAAGTGACCCCTGCTTTTTTAAATTCGCTTAAAATCTCTCCGAAGTCACGACCGGTAATCTTTGCAAGCTGCTTGACCTCACTTATAGGAACTGAAATTTCCACAACCTTGCTTTTTTGTTCTGCTATAATTTTCGATGCAAGGCCAAACAGAGAAAATGCTATGGAAACTATAAAAACCACCGTTAATCCCTTAATCCAAAGCTTCACTCAAACCGCCCCTTACTTCAGCAGTTCATCATAAATCCGCATGGTGTTTTCTGCCATTATCTTTGCTGTGAACTTTGATAATACCGTTTGCCTTGCATTTTCCCCTAACTTTTCCCGCATTTCATTAGACGTCAAAAGCCTTATTATTTTTTCTGCCAGAGCTCCTTCATCCTTAGGAGGCACTAGAACACCGTTTTCCCCGTCTTTTATAATCTCCGGTATGCCACCCGCTTCTGATGCCACAACGGGCTTCCCCAATGCCATGGATTCTAAAAGTGCAAGGGGCAAACCTTCGCTCAAAGATGGCATAAGGATTACGTCGAAATCAATGGCAATCTCTTCGACATCTTTTCTAAAACCCAAAAAAACTACTTTATCTTTGACACCCACTTTCCCGCACAAGTCTTCAAGGTAAGGTCTAAATGGGCCATCCCCTACCAAAACCAAGCGAGTATCATGAAATTTTTTTAATACTTCCGGCATGGCCCTTATGGCGTATTCATGGCCTTTTTCCGGTACAAGACGGCCTATCATTCCTATTAGAGGAATTCTTTCTGGCATGTTGAGTTCCTTTCTCAGTTTTCCGCAATTTCCTGAAATATTTGGAACATCTATTCCATTGTACACAGTTTTTATCAGCCAGGCCGGAACCCCAATTTCCATGAGACTCACCTTCACGGCTCTTGACACCGCAATGACCCGGTCGGTGAGGAGCTGGTAAAAAATTCGGTTTATTAGAGGCCTGAAAATACCCATCTCGCTTTTTTTCCCCATCCAGTGGCGGGTCAATACAACCCTCCGGCCCAAAAGCCTTCCGGCTATTCGCCCCGAAAGGCTGGCATGGGTATGGATTAAATCCACCTTTTCCCGGGCAATGATTCCTAAAATCTGCACCAGATGTAAGATTTTAAATGACTTTTCGCCGCCCTTTAGGAGATAAACCTTTACGCCTAAATCTTTTAAACGCTTTTCCAATTCTCCTCCGGCAGGACACGCCACAGCCACCGAATACCGACTTTCATCCCAGGCAGAAAGGAGGTTTAAAAGGTACCTGCCTGCCCCTCCTATATTAGTATCGGTTATGACGTGCAATACTTTCTTCATGACCTTTCGACTTCTCCCTTAGGCTCTGCAGTTTTTTCCGATGTAATTATAGCAGCCAGAATCCCTGCCATCTCCCAAAAAGTCATGCCAATCCTTGGGCTGAACCATACGTGGTCGAACAGCCCATGGAACAGGTGACCGGAAATTGCCCCTGCAATTGCCACAGCAAACACAGCTTTCTTTATATTTCCTACTCGCATAATTCTTGTTACTTCTTTAAGTTCAGCCCATACGAACCATATAAAGGAAACAAGCCCCAAAATGCCCATTTCCAGGCCAAGCTGCAGGTAAAAGTTGTGGGCGTGAAGTGCAGGAGTTCCTGCAATCATGTAATCCCTGTAAACCCTGGAAAATGCTCGAAGCCCGAGTCCCAATCCCGTTAACCAGTAATCCTTCAGCATCCTCAAGGTAGCAACCCATATAGTTACGCGGTAAGCATTTGAGCTATCTTCCAGGCTTCCTATACTCGCTATACGGTTGATAATAACGGTAGGTAAAAACACCGGCGATAATGCCGCAATTAACATCAAAACTGCAAACAACCTGCGGTCAACCGCCAGGGCGAAAACCAATACGGCTACGGCAAGCCCCAGCCAACCTCCTCGCGAAAGGGTCATCACAAGGCAGGTCAATATGATCCCCAGCATTCCACAAAATTTCAGTTTGCGCCCCACTTTATCAGACGTCCAGATAAATGCCAAAACCACCGGAATGGCGAAAACCAGATACTCAGCCAGCACATTTGGATTTTCCAAGGTCGCATAGACCCTTATAGTTATTTCCGGAAATAATTTTGTGTCCACCCATGCAATCGCAGTAGGTTTTCTTACGAAAAAATACTGATATATGCCGTATAGAGATATTCCAACCGTGGAAATCGTTTGAAAAAGAAGGGCCGTTTTCATCACCTTTTCTCTTCTGCAATAATGATAGAAAACCAGAAAAGTTATAAAATAAGCCGCATAAATAGGCAGCAGCTTCAAACTCTCAGACCGTGCTACTGAAAAAACCGCTGCTAAGATGGCTGAAGTGAAAAATAAAGCTGCTGGTACTATCCCGTTCGGAACCCCAAACTCTCCCTTCTTAGCTTTAAGTACCATGGCAACAAATGTGAACCCTATGAGCAAAACGCTGTAAATCGTGTCCACAAGGGGCAGTATGAAAGCCATGATATAAATTCCGAAATAGGGCTTCAGGTATAGTAAAAATGAAAGCATTAGCAAAACAATAAACTTGATAACGGTTATAGTCGGCAAAAAAAAGCAAAGCACTCCCAAAACAGCACCCAAAAACACATATACAAAACCGGCATTTTCATTATCAACAGCAGGCAAAGCCGCCTTCCGACCCCCGTCAAGGAGACCAGCCGCCTGCAGCAAAATGCTTCCTTTAAATACATCGTATAAATTCAAATTTATAAAATAGGAAGGAATCAAGATTCCTGCAGCAATTACAACAGCCGTGAATTCTCCAACCGACAAACCGGAAAAAATGCCTTTTAAAGCAGCGTAGGTAAATGTTGCAGGCAAGAAGACTAAAGACAGAATTTTAAAAGGTCGCATTTTAAAATTAAGCCATATTTCTGCTGAATACCTGTAACAAGAGCTATTTTCTACAGTATCCCTTATAATGCCTTTGAAAACGGAGAAACGGTTTGCCTTATTAAAAAACACTTTGCAAAAACGGCTGGATGACAAGGCTTCTTTCTCCCACGGCTCACTTTGCAATAAAAGCCCAATAAACCTTCCGCGCAATAGGGCTTTCGAAGTGCCGGCAATTTTTTCTAAAATCCTATATAGAACACTGTTCACCCATACTTCTCGAGAGAAAAGAAAGCCTATCGATTTTATAACCAAACTTTCAGCTATCCACCGAATTACAGCTTCCATATACTTTATGCCCCTTTATTTAAACTCATTAATTTCCATAACCGTAGCTACTACTGCGTAAAGGTTAGTCTTCATCTGGACAGCAGTCCCTATTCTTATTTCTGTTCCTCCCAATACAATGGCATTTTCCCCCACCGTCGCCGAACCTTCAACGGTCACGTAAACGTCTTTTAATACCGGATTTAGCACGCTTAAAACTCTGCCATCGGCGGTATTTACAAGAGTTTCAGCAGGTTTTACCTCAACTTTTGTAACTTTCCCAAGAAGGTTATTAGTCTTTGTTTCGCGGACTATATCCCCTTCCTTTATTACTTTAGCAGTGGCATCCCTGACGTCTTTCACCAACATCACAACCTGGATCGTCTTTTCCTCAGCAACTGAAGAATTTTTCTGCGGGTTTAATACAAATCTTGCCGCAACCGCAACAACCAGAATTATCACGAGCAAATCTATTACATTTATCAATCCAAATAATCTACCTTTTTTGTCAATAAAACTCATCGATTTACCTCCTCAAGAACTTTTGTGTAAACTTCCAAGACCTTATTTGTCATCGTACCAATAGAGAAATGCTCTTGTACTTTCTTTCTTCCGAACTCGCCTAATTCCTTTCTCAATTCTTGAGATGCTAAAATATCTTTAATGGCTTTAGCAAGGTTCTTCGAATTTGTAATTTGCCCCGTTCCCCGACCACTGAAATTGTGCCTTTTGGCATCCTCAAAGTTCTGCGGGGTAAGTGCTCCCATAAATCCGGCTTCACCTGCAATAATCACGGGTTTTTTCATAGCCATAGCCTCAAGAGCTACCCTTCCAACGCCCACCGCTACATCTGCAAGGCCCATCAAAGCGTACGTATCAAGTCTCGCACCTGTCACGATAACCCGCTGACCTTTCAAAACAGTATTGCACTTTTCGGCCTGCCCTCTTATGGCTTCCAGCTTGTCACCTTCGCCTACCACTAAAAGTTTCGCATTTGGGAAAGATGAGCAGATATCGGGCATGGCGTCTATCAATTTGAGGGCTATTTCACCTCTTGCCCCCATGAGTCTGCTTATGTACACGATTTTCATTTCATCGGAATACAAACCTAACTCCTTTTGCACCGATGAGGTATCCACTTCTGGGTCAAACTGCTCCAAATCTATGCCATTTGGGATGACGTATATCTTCTCGGGCCTTACCTTGAAATTTTTTACGAGGTGCTCCCGGACATCTTCACTTACGGCTATGATTTTTTCCCCCCATGCCGTCAACAATCCCAAACCCCAGTGAGTGGAGTAAATACCGTGGGATGTAGTGATGTAAGGGCATCCCGTCAGATAAAAAACCCATTGAGAAACCCAAGCCGGTATGCGCGCATGGGCGTGGATCAAGTCTACTTTGTGTTTTTTTACGATTTTAGTCAGCCCTATTATCGCCGAACAGAGGCTAACCGGCGTTTTACTGTGGAGAGGCAGGGTGAAATGTTCTATGCCGCTGGCATTAAGTTCTTTTACCAGTTCTCCTCCCCGGGAAGCAACCAAAACATTGATTCCCTCTTTTTTCAATTGTCTCGCCAGAGAAACTACGTGGGTCTCAGCTCCACCAGTGTTAAGAGACATTAGAGTCAACAATACCGTAAGGTTTTTCATCAAAACGGCCTCTCTCTCGAAGATAATTAACCAAAAAAAGTATATCACTTACTTTTTCGACAGTAAAGTTCCCTACTTTGTGACCTTGAAACTTCCCCGAACCGTAAGGACCACGTTAGTCTCTGCTATAAGCCCCCTTCCGTCATCGCGCGGCACGATGAGCAGGTGATTTTGGGGTGCTCGTTCATTTCGCCTCAGGTCTTTGCCGTCGGTTACATCGGCGATACCACCGTTTTCGCTGTCTACAACTTTTGCTATACCGCTTCTTAAAATTATTTCCGCACCTTTTCCCGCTACAAGGCGGTCGCCTTTTTCAAGGTAGACCACTTCAAAAGTCCCTATCGATTGGTTGCCTGATGAACTCTCATCCAAATAGCTCTTTAATTCCGATACCACTTTGTCTACATAACTTTTAGTTACCAAGGGGTCATCTTGTGACCCAGGTTCCCCCACGTTAGCCATTCCAATTCCGTACCCCACCAAAAATATCAATATCAATCCCGCTATAAAGACGCTCCTAACTTTTGCCAAATGTTTCACCTCCAGGAGTATCTTTGGACCTCATTTTGAGATAAGCGTTTATGAAGACGTCAATCTCTCCATCCATAACTGCCTCTACATTACCCACCTCAACGCCGGTCCTGTGGTCTTTGACCAATCTGTAAGGCTGGAACACATAAGACCTTATCTGGTTTCCCCAGGCAATCTCCTTTTGTTCTCCCCTAAGCTCGTTTATCTTCTTTTGTTGTTCTTCCATATATAAGCTAAAAAGCTTTGCTTTCAGAATTTTTAAAGCAGCATTTTTGTTGCTCTGCTGGGAACGCTCGTTCTGGCAGCTTACCACTATGCCAGTAGGGACATGGGTAATTCTCACTGCCGACTCGGTCTTATTAACGTACTGTCCGCCGGCTCCTCCTGCCCTGAATGTCTCTATCTTCAAATCCTCCTGCCTTATTTCTATCTCAATATCGTCGTCAATTTCAGGTATTACATCAACCGATGCGAAAGAAGTATGCCGCCTTCCTGCCGCATCAAAAGGTGAAATCCTGACGAGCCTGTGCACGCCCTGCTCTGCCTTGAGATAACCGTACGCATAGGGGCCCTCTACCAGAGCGGTGACGCTCTTTATCCCCGCCTCTTCGCCCGGGAGCATATCCATGACCTTGACCTTGTATCCTTTGTCCTCGGCCCACCTGGTGTACATCCTGAAAAGCATTTGGACCCAGTCCTGCGCTTCAGTCCCTCCAGCCCCAGCGTGGAGCGATAATATCGCGTTATTTTTGTCGTATTTGTCCCTGAGCAATGTCCTGATTCTCTTTTTCTCAAAATCATTCTTGAATTTTTCCGCTTCACGAGCAATTTCATCTAAAATTTCCTGGTCGTTGGATTCTAACCCCAGTTCTATAAGTTCAACCAAGTCTTCCCAATTTTTCTGCAAAGCTTCAAATTCCTCTACAGTCTCCTTCAACTGGTTGAGATTTTGAAGGATTTTTTGAGCTTCCTGTTGGTCGTCCCAAAAATTTGGGTCAAGAGTTTTTTCCTCAAGTTTTTGTATATCGACCTTGATTTTATCTATTTCAAAGTAAATCCCTCATCTCTTTAATTTGAGGCTCTAAAGCCTCAATCTCACTTTTTAACTCTTCGAGCACCTAAATCCCCTCCGTCTTAAAATATTTAATTCTCAGCCTCATACCGCCCTGCCGCAGCATTTCTTGTATTTTTTGCCGCTTCCACAGGGGCAAGGGTCATTTCTCCCTATTTTTTCTCCCTTTTTAACCGGCTGGGGTTTTTCGCTAGTTCCGTGGGAATAAGAAAGGTTTCGGGCCATTTCTTTTCTTTGCGGTGCGGCTTTTACCTGAACTCTGAAAAGGTACCTCAACGTATCTTCCTGGATGTTCTTTATCATTTCTTGGAACATCTCGTAGCCTTCTATCTTGTATTCCACGAGCGGGTCCCTTTGGCCGTATGCCCGTAGCCCTATGCCCTCGCGAAGCTGATCCATGGCATCAATGTGGTCCATCCACTTCTGGTCCACGACTCTCAGCATAATAACCTTTTCCAATTCTCGCATCGTTTCTTCGCCGATTTCTAATTCTTTTTGTTCATAAGCATCGAAAGCCCGTTCGACCAGAACTTTCCGGATTTCCTCCCTGGTTACGTCTTCCTTAACTGCCGCACCAAGCACATCCTTAATCATAAATATATCGGCGTAATACTCGGAAAGCCCTTTCAAATCCCAATACTCGGGGTGCATTTCTCTGCTAGCGTATACGTCTAGCAAACGGTCGACCACATCTTCGATCATTTGCTTTACGCTGTCTTTAAGGTCATCCTGCTCCAGGACTTTCCTGCGCTGGGAATATATAACTTCCCTCTGGGTGTTCATTACATCGTCGAATTCGAGAACATGTTTTCTTATATCGAAGTTTCTGGCTTCCACCTTTTTCTGGGCATTTTCTATGGCCTTTGTTATAAGCGGGTGTTCTATGGGCTGGTCATCCTCAAGCCCTAGGCGGTCCATGAGCCCCTTAATGCTATCGGAGCCAAAGAGCCTCATCAGGTCGTCTTCCAGAGAAACGTAAAACCTCGAGGAGCCCGGATCACCCTGACGCCCAGACCGGCCTCGCAACTGGTTATCTATCCGCCTGGCTTCGTGCCGCTCTGTACCTATAACGTGCAGCCCACCCAGTTCGGCCACCCCTTCTCCGAGGACGATATCAGTGCCGCGTCCTGCCATATTTGTGGCTATCGTGACTGCCCCCTTCCTGCCCGCTTTTGCTATTATTTCAGCTTCTTTCTCGTGGTATTTGGCATTCAACACCTGGTGAGGGATTCCCTTCTTTTTCAGCATCTCGCTCAACATTTCAGATTTTTCAATAGATACGGTGCCTACCAGAACCGGCTGACCTCTTTTATAGCAATCCTCGATTTCGCGGACCACGGCTTCGAACTTGGCCTTCTCGGTTTTATACACCACGTCCGGGTGGTCCACCCTTATCATAGGCTTGTTTGTAGGTATAACCACCACGTCCATGCCGTAAATCTTCCTGAATTCTTCTTCTTCAGTAGCCGCGGTGCCTGTCATACCGGCAAGTTTTTTGTACATCCTAAAATAATTTTGAAATGTTATCGTTGCAAGGGTCTTGCTCTCCCGCTCAACTTTTACCCCTTCTTTTGCCTCTATCGCCTGATGAAGTCCTTCACTGTACCTACGGCCGTACATCAACCTGCCAGTAAATTCATCTACTATTATGACCTGGCCGTCTTTCACCACGTAATCCCTGTCCCTTTTCATGAGCGCATGGGCTTTCAACGCCTGATGAAAATGATGCAAAAGTTCCATATTCTCCTCATCATATAGATTCTTTACGCCAAGAAATTCCTCGGCCTTTTTTATTCCCTTCTCCGTAGGTATCACGCTGTGGGCTTTTTCGTCGACAATATAGTCTTCCCCGGCCTTAAGTCTTGGCACAAACCGTGCAAACCTATAATAAATATCAGTAGACTCTTCGGCCTGCCCCGAAATTATAAGCGGTGTACGGGCTTCGTCTATGAGTATGCTGTCCACTTCATCTATTATGGCATAGTTGAGCTCCCTCTGAACGATGTGTTCCTTGTAAATCACCATGTTGTCCCTAAGGTAATCAAAACCAAACTCATTATTGGTTCCATAAGTTATATCCGCGCTGTAAGCCTTTTTCCTTTCTTGAAAATCAAGGCCGTGCACAATTAGACCTACCTCAAGCCCCAGAAATTTGTAAATTGCCCCCATCCACTCACTGTCGCGCCTGGCAAGGTAGTCGTTGACCGTAACCACGTGTACTCCCTTTCCTGTCAGGGCATTGAGATAGGCCGGCATGGTAGCTACCAAAGTCTTGCCTTCTCCCGTTTTCATTTCTGCAATCCTGCCCTGATGGAGCACTATTGCCCCCATAACCTGAACGTCAAAAGGCCTCATACCCAAAGTCCTTTTGGCCGCTTCCCTTACTACCGCAAAGGCCTCGGGCAGGAGGTCGTCCAGCGTTTCTCCGGCGTGCAATCTATTTTTAAATTCGTTAGTTTTCTCCCTAAGTTGACTATCCGAAAGCACCTTTATCCTGGACTCCCAGTCGTTGACCTTCTCCACTATAGGCACGAGTTTTTTTATTTCCCTCTCATTCGGTTCGCCGAATATTTTTCTCAGTATCCCGAACATTATTCTCACCTCAAAAATTTCTAAAAAAAATTTATAAGGAACCTTTTTATAGGTTCCTTTTCAATTTCCTCCTACTTATTTTATCACTCGCCGATTTCTTTTTCAACATAGCCTCTTGGATCAAAGAGAAAACGCCAATTCCCATCAAAACATCCCCCAGACTGAATACCTTGGGATTTGGATAGGGTTTTGGCAACGGGAAGATGTCACCAAAAATCTTAAACCTGGTCTTTGGCATCATGGCTACGTGGTATGGATAAAGGGGATTAAAGAGGTCCTGCTTAAAATCACCCAGTCCCGCAAAATCAACGGCCAATAGAGATACAGGCATTTTGCCCCCGTTTGCTATTATTGCGAGGAAATTCAGCAAAACCCCTAAAGTCACAATTCTCAGCGGCTTTAAATGCCAGTTGGAAAGAAGGCTGTACAGCAAAAGCCCGTAAGAAATAAAAGATACTACCAAAATATATTGGACAACGTACTCTTTCAAAGAGCCTTTTAAAAACAGTGGTAAATAACGAATTATTAAAGATAAAAATATAAGTTCGAGTTTTCTTATTGGTATTTCGCCTATTTTTTTCAAGCTCCCTTTCCTCAGAAGCCCCACTATTATCGACAAGAGAACAAAATCAACGAGCAACATATTCTGCAAATTTCCCCTTTTCCAATACTCTTTTTAAAGCACTAACCACATCTGGCCTAAAATCTACACCGGCAGCTTGCTCTATCTCGCAAATCGCCTCCTCAACCGTCATTGCTCCCCGGTAAGGCCTGTCCGTGGTGAGCGCATCAAAGACATCCGCCACGGCTATTATCTGCGCTCCCAGCGGAATTTCTTCTCCCTTGAGCCCTTCCGGGTACCCGCTTCCGCTCAACCTCTCGTGATGGTATCTTATAAAAAAAGAGGCCTGTAACAGAAAATCAACCTTTTTGACTATATTGGCCCCCAACTCAGGATGAACTTTTATTTTCGCAAACTCCTCCTCCGATAATTTGCAGGGTTTATTCAGTATTGGCTCCGGTATCCCTATCTTTCCTATATCGTGAAGCAGTGCCGCGTAATGCAGGTTGCTTATCAAATCGTTGTCCATCTTTAGTTCTTCCGCTATAGCAACCGCCAATTTAGCGACCCGCTCGGAATGACCCTTCGTATAAAGGTCTTTAGCCTCAATGGCGCTTGCCAGAGCCTGAATCGTCTCCAAATACACTTTCTTCATGTCCATGTATAGCTTAAAAGAATGCCGGGCGATAAGCAGCGGGATTAAGAACAAAATCAGCCCCAGTGCTCCTATGTTGATGTAGATAACCGCAAGCAAAATACCTAGAGGCGCGAGGGCGATGTAATTTGGCAGAGCCCACTTAAATGTAGTGGTAAAGATATATTTTAGGGGTTTTTTAAAAAAAATTGATAACCCGATTGTCATTATACCTACATTTAATAAAAAGTAAGAAAGAATTAATGCAACTAAAGGTAAAAAATTTGATTTTAAATTAATTATACCTGGTATCCCACCTAACTTTTCATAAATATAGCCTGAACCGCCTACCATTATTGTATATAATCCAACATTTAAAATTTTTTTAACTATAGCATCCTTATATAGCTTATGTTCTATCTGAGATAAAGTTGCAGAAATAACTGCTACTAACACACTTAGACTATATCCTAATACTAGAATTGAACCCATATATACTGCAAATCCAACAGTAACCTCTGCATCATTCATGAGTTTTACTGGTAAAAGTTCTGCCAACAGGGCCAACAAAATAAATACGATAAATGTCTCTATATTAAAATTCAAAATAGAATTGTAAGAACTGACTAAAAAAATACTTGCTATTAATAAAACAAAAAATACATATAATTTTCCCCAAGTATTATGTAACATCCTTTTGAATCACCCTAAAAAAATAATTGTAAATAATTTTCTTAATTAATTAAAGGGCCGACTAAAAAGATTATCAACCGCCAAATCTAAAATTAGCACCGCCGGCAAGGACAAGAGCCATCAATGCCAGCAAAATCTTTAAAAGAGTAGCATTGATTTTCATAAGATAAAGCCTCCTCCCCGTCTACGGTGCTCTGCCCCACCGCTACTAGAGCAGGCCATTTTAAAACCGCTTCGCTTCGTCGGCCCTTTTTTTTGCTAATCTGTTTTTTCTTTTATAAGAAAGCTTATACGCCGGTTTACGGCGTTAAGCACCGCAACTACTACACTCTCTCCTTTGTCTTCTCTGAAAAGAGTTGTACCTAAAAAGGTCTCTTCCCCCCAATCGGTCAATATGGACACTAGTACTGCTATAGCTTCTCTTTCGCCTATTCTAAAGGCGTTAATATCCTCCAGTGTAATTAAAAAATTCCTCCCCACATACTGCTGTATGGCGTCAATCGTCGCTTGGGCAACCAGTTTTAAATAGTATTTAAAAGTACCTGAGCCCAACGCTCTTCCTTCATATAATTTATCTTCTGCGTCTCTCAGGACCACTGATACTTCGTAATTGTATTTGCTCTTTTTTACGGTAAGGCCATCTATCCTTAAACGGGTTTCCGCAGTAAAAATCTCCTCTTTGTTCAATTGAGCCACGCTAATCTTTTTATGGTCTATCTCAGAGCCAAAAGTCGCAACCAGCGCTGATTCGATATCTCTCACTATCTGCTTTGGATTCCGGTTGGAGTTGGCAAGCACATGAATCTCCGATATCTTTCCGTCAGGTGTCGTTATAATTTTTGCAGAAACCACATCTTTAATCTTTTTTATAATCTCCTCGTAATGTCTTATTACTTCTTCTCTGCTAAGATTTTCTCCCATATCATCCCTCCGCCTCATCCCAATATATACAATTCGACCATAATCTGTTAATTCCTGCTTCGGCTCGAGAAATTTCGCAAAAAAAAATAAAAAAGGAAGCGAATTTAGTCCGCTTCCCATAATTCCCACCTTCATGAAAGGTAGTTTTGTTCTTCGTCTTTTCTGATAAACCGGTAAAATACAAACCTTACCGCAAGCAGGCTTATAGCCAATTCTGGCAGCAGGTATGCACCGTTGTACAGGGCGGAATAAACGAACGCATTCATCCCTTCCGGCGCATAGGACCCAAAGAAGATGACGCCGGAAAGAAAGTGAGAGAAAAACCTGCCCAATATTCCGACGGTTATCCCTGTCCAAACCTTCTTATTAAACAGTCCGGCAAGGCCTAGCAATCCGAATGCCAGCGGATAATCCAAGATCACCTGGACCGGATGAACGATATAAGGCTCGATTATGAGCTGCAAAAGACCGTAAGACGCTCCCGCCACTATCCCTTTAGAGGCTCCATTTCTCATGGAATAAAGAAGAATTGGAACCATGCTGCCTAAAGTAACCGAACCTCCGTACGGAGCCTGAAATATCTTTACAAAGCTCAAGGTCGTAGCTATACCGACCATTAGGGCTCCTTCGATTAACGTTGACAGAGAATTTTTCTTCATAAATCAATTCTCCTTTCTTAAAAAAAATATAAGCCCACCCGTATAGGTGGGCAAGCAAACCAATGGTTCACGTGCTTCCCTACGCGGGCATTACCCCGTTCAGGTTTTTGGGGTCGAAGCCGAAAGTCGGCTTCCTCTCAGCCGTAGCTCCCCCAGCACGGATTCGCATTTATTCTCTATATGAATAATATATGTCACCGGAGGAAAAAACATTATAAAAAATCCTTATAAGTTTTTTTATATCAAATTTTGGTACAAGACGCAATACCTTCGAGGGTAATTTCGAGATTTTTTTCGAAAAAACACGAGAGATTTTAAGATAATACCGGTTTCGGCAGCAAAGCCGATTAATAGCAACATAAGGCGGTAAAATTTTTCATTCCTTTAAATTTGCTTTTGTTATATAAGAGGAGTAAGGTTTAATAAAGAATTCGGAGTTTGCAAAGAAGGTGATTAAAATTGGAGGACAAGGTCATAGAACAGGCCATCGAGCGCTTCATTGAGATAGACGGCAAAGCCGCCAACATAAAGGAAACAAGGGAGAAAAATTTAGCCGAACTCGAATCCAAATACCGACGGGAAATCCAGGATATGATAGAAAATTTCAATCAAAAAATAGATGAAAAAGTAAATGAAATTTATTCGAAGGCATTAAGTGAAGGCAACCGCGAAGTTGAAGAACTGAAAAAAAGAGCAAGAGAACTTATAAAAACCATGGAGACAAAATACCTCGAAATAAAGGAAGAAATCATAAATAAATTTTTAAGCGAGATATTTGATATAAAGAGGTTTTGATTATGGACAGGGTTACGCGTTTTGCAGCGGTAAATACGAAAATTAAAGCGATGGAGCGCGATTTTTTGAATAGCGAGCATTACATCGAAATGCTCCGCCAAAGGTCCATCCAGGACCTCGCCGCTTACCTTAAGGAAAACACTCCCTATAGCAAGTTTCTAAATGGCATAAATCCAGAAACAATAAATAGAAGAACCCTTGAGGAAGTTTTAAAGCGAAACATGGTAAAGAATCTCGATAAACTTCTTTATTTTTTTCACGACAATTACAGAGATTTTTTGAAGGTTTTGTTTCTCAAGTATGAAATAGCGGATCTAAAAAATTTTGCAAGAGATATTTATAACAACTCCAAGAGCGAAGTTGCGGTAGATTCTTATTCCTTCATAGGTAAATACAGCAAGGTGTCGTTAGATATACTCCAGAAGGCATCTAGCTTAAGAGATTTTATCCTGGCCCTCAAAGGGTCGGAGTTTTACGAATATCTGAAGCCTCTACTGGACGGCAAAAGAGAAAACCTGTTCAGGATGGAAATGTCACTCGATTCTTCTTATTTCAGCATTCTAAAGAAAAGCTCGGAAAAACTCGACAAAAGCGATAGAGTAATAATCGAAAAATGGGAAGGCATAGTGTCAGATTTATACAACCTTCAGTGGATATACAGGGGCAAAAAGTTTTACATGTTATCTCCGGAAGAACTCCTGAATTACACCATAGACATGGGTGAACGCATAAATTTTTCGAGGCGCAGGGAACTTTGTTATTCCAAAAATCTAGAAGAACTGAAAAGTAAGGCGGACGAACTCGGTTTTGGCTTTCTGTTTAAAAAGGACGAAACCAGCGACATTTTTATGGAGCGAAGGATCAATAGATTTTTGTTTTACAAACTCAGAGCCCTTTCCAGGCGCTACCCCATGAGCATAATACAGTCCGTTGCATACACGTGGTTTTTAGACTTCGAAGTCCGGGATATTTTTTCCATAGCAGAGTGCATTAGGTACAATCTATCTCCGGAAGAAGCCGGGAAGTTTCTGATAAGGGCTGTATAACTAGGAGGCGAAGGCGATGGCGATAGAAAAGATGAAGTTGATAGGGATTATAGGTAACATCAATAAAATGAATAAAATTTTGCGTCTCATCATATTAAACGGCACCCTGCACCTAATTAATTCACTGAACAGAATAAGTTCGGAAGATTTCGTGCTCCCACCGAGCGAAGAAAATATAAAAGCATTAGAAGAAATACCTTACCTTAAACCGTATACATCCCGGCGGGACTTTTCGAGAGAGGAAGAGATAATCAAAAACCTCATCGGAATTTTTAATTTAGGGCCCGAGATAAAAGGGGAATATCTCGGACAGGACTATGAATTCGACGATTTCATGAAGCAGATTTTCAACGTATATTCTACCGTCCATTCCATAGCCGAAAGTATAGAAGACAGGAGAAGATCCATAGAACAAAAAAGGATTTATATAGACAATCTGAGATACCTGGAAAAATACAAAGTGAATATCGGAAAACTGGTCAATATGAAACTGCTGAGTTTCAAGTTGATAAGACTTTCTAAAGAAAATTACTCAAAACTCAAGAAAAACTACGAAAACATCCCTGCTGTGGTCCTGAAAATAACCGACGAGGGCAAAAACGTGGTAGTCGCTTCAATAACGTCGAAAAGCCTAGAAGAAACCGTAGAAAGAATATTCAGCTCGCTTAATTTCACAGAGCTTCCCCTCCCTGAAAATTTTAATTGCAGCTCTAAATCCGCCATAAAAGAGCTAGAAGAAAGCATCGCCGAAGATAGAAAATTCATAGATTCCATGCAAAAGTCGATAGAAAATTACAAAAACAACTATGCTATCGAAATCGAGAAAGCTTACGCAAGGCTGGAAATGGAAAAGAAAGTCGAGGAGGTCAAAACCTCCTTAGCCATAGGAAAGAAGCTCTTTTTCATGTTCGGATTTGTTCCGGAAAGCAGTGCAGAGCAGCTCAAATCAGAACTTAAAGCTACATTCGGAGAGGATGTAATAATAATCCTGGAAGATGTTGATAAAAAATCGCCGGGTCTTACACCGCCCACGAAGTTGCGGAACATTGCAATTATAAAGCCTTTCGAAGAAATGGTAAAGATGTACGGGGTACCGGCTTACAACGAAAAAGACCCGACTGCATTTTTCGCCTTAAGCTACCTTCTGCTGTTCGGCGCCATGTTCGGCGACCTCGGCCAGGGCCTCGTGCTTTTTACCGCAGGAATTTTGCTTAGATTATTTAAAAAGTCCATGGCCGTCTTCGGCGGAATCCTCGCCAGCCTCGGCTTGAGCTCCATGATATTCGGTATCCTTTACGGAAGCTTTTTCGGGTCGGAGGAAGTCATACCGGCCCTGCTAGTAAGGCCTATGGCCAACATCAATCTGATTCTCGCAGGAGCAGTAGGTCTCGGGATAATATTAATAATCCTCGGATTTCTATACAGCATCCTAAATTCATACATAGAAAAAAACCTGGAAGAAGCATTGTTTGGCAGGAACGGCATCGCCGGTTTTGTATTTTACATTCTTCTCATTTATATGGTTTACGTTTTTGCCGCAGGAAAGAGCGGTCTTCCTCCAACATTGCTTTCCTCAACGGCGGCCATTATAGTTTTAATGGTTTTTAAAAAGCCTCTGTCCAGCAGGTTAACCGGAACGAAGGTGCTCTATCACGACTCGCCGGTGGATTACTATATCGAAGAAGGATTTGGAGTTCTCGAGACGGTCCTTTCCGCAATGTCTAATACTATTTCCTTTATACGCGTGGGCGCTTTTGCTCTGAACCACGCTGGACTATATATAGCTTTCGCCACTATGGCTGAAATGACAAATTCCGGAACGGGAAGTTTACTGTTATTGGTAATAGGAAATATAATCATTATCTGCCTGGAAGGTTTAATCGTCTTCATTCAAGCTTTGAGGCTCGAGTACTATGAGTTATTCAGCAAATACTTCAGGGGAGATGGTATCGAATATGAGCCCATAAAAATCAATTTATCTATCTCAAAATCAATATCTTTAATGAGAAGACACTCTTTAAAACGCAATATAAGCGCAAATTACGCATTTTAAAATTTGGAGGGATAAAAATGTATGCAATAGTTTTGATGGCGATGATCATTTCTGCAGTAACTTGTGCTTTAGGCTTTTACTTCCATCTTGACAAAGAAAAAACAAAAAAAGTGTTAAGGTGGAGCATAACCCTATATGCCGCCCTGATTGCAGTTTTTCTGATGTTCGTAATGCCCGCCCAGGTGAAAGCAGCCGGCGATAATTCTTCTTCCTCAGGCCTCGCATTCATCGCAGCCGCGATTTCTACCGGCCTTGCCACCATCGGCGCGGGCTATGCTGTGGGAGCTGTAGGCTCTTCGGCGCTGGGAGCGGTTTCCGAAGACCCAAAAATCCTCGGGAAAACTCTAATTTACGTGGGCCTTGCCGAAGGAATAGCGATATACGGCCTTATCGTTTCAATAATGATCCTGGGCAGCCTATGAGGGATGGAATATGAAAGCTCTCGTTTTAAGCGACAACATGGACACTTTAACCGGCATGAGGCTGGCCGGGATTGACGGTAAAATAATACACGAAAGAAGCGAACTTATAAGTGAACTTAACGAGATTTATCAAAAAAAAGATATAGGCCTCGTCATAATAACCGAAAGCCTCGCAGAAAAAGCCAAAGATGAAATAAGTCTATTAAAACTCAAAAAGGGACCCCCCATAATAATCGAGGTCCCCGACAGGCAGGGCAGCCGGCGTCCGCCCGATTTTTTAACGAGGTACATCAAAGAATCGGTCGGAATCAAAATTTGAGGTGAGAATATGGCGACTACTATTGACGACAAAATATCCCTTTTTACGAAAGTCATTTTTGAAAAGCTGGAAAATGAATACGGCGAAAAAAAACAAAGGCTGATAGAACGCTATGAGGCCGAAAAGTCCGCCGTTGAGGCAAAACTAAAGAAAAAATTGGAAGAAAGAATTTCCGAAGCCAGCCGGGATGCAAACGTAAAAAAGGATCAGACGGTTTCAAAAGCAAAGGCCGAAGCTCATTTTGAAGTACTGAGAAAAAGGGAAGAACTCCTTGAGAGGCTCTACGATGAGATAAGAGAGAAAATAAGACATTTCCTGGACACTCCCGAGTATCTGGACTTTTTGAAGGGCGCCCTAATTCGCGTGACGTCCCGTTTCCCAAGGGATGAGAAAGTGTATTACATCCTCACACCTGACGACTTTCGCAAACACGAACAGGAGATAAGGAGTTTCCTGCAGTCCTTGAAACCTGAGGGTGAATTTGAAGTCGTCATCGGTGATAGCAACATGCTCGGCGGGGTCATTGCAAGAAGCCAAAGCGGTCGAATAGAGGTGGACTTATCCTTCGAAACCCTTTTGAGGGAAAATCGCGCAAGACTTGCGCAGCTTTTATTTTCTCAGTTAGGCCTGGAGGTGTGATGAATGCAGGAAGGAAAGATAATCTACATCAACGGCCCCGTCGTCAGAGCTTCAGGCATGAGAGGATTTACCATGAGAGAAATGGTCATGGTGGGCGAAAAAAAACTCATCGGCGAGGTCATTGCTCTGAATAAAGATGTGGCTACGATTCAGGTTTACGAAGAAACTTCCGGAGTTCGCGTCGGAGAACCCGTCATAGGCACAGGCAAACCTTTGACGGTAAAGCTAGGTCCCGGAATTATAGGGAATATTTTCGACGGCATAGAAAGACCGCTTTCGCGGATATACAAAGAAGGCTCAGCTTTTATACCTCCCGGCATCGGCCTCATATCCCTGGACGAAGAAAAGCGGTGGGATGTGGAAATTCTCGCAAAAGAGGGAGATTACTTAAATGAGGGCGAGGTATTTGCAGAAGTCGCGGAAACTTCTATGATAGTCCACAAAGTAATGGTTCCTCCGGGGATAAAAGGCAGGGTAATAAGTATAAAATCAAGCGGGAGCTACACCATCAATGAGGTTTTGGCAGTGCTAGAAGATGAGGGTAAAACCTTTGAACTCAGGATGTGCCAGGAGTGGCCGGTGAGGGAACCTCGCCCGGTTAAAAAGAGAATGGCGATTGAAAAACTCCTTGTGACGGGACAGAGGGTAATAGACACCTTTTTCCCGCTGGCCAAGGGAGGAACCGCAGCCATACCTGGAGGGTTCGGGACCGGCAAAACCATTACCCAACACCAGTTGGCAAAGTGGAGCGATGCGGATATCATCGTCTATATCGGCTGCGGTGAACGCGGCAATGAAATGACCGAGGTGCTGGAAGATTTTCCAAAACTTGAAGACCCGAGGACCGGAAAACCCCTCATGGATAGAACCGTGCTCATTGCCAACACCTCTAACATGCCGGTTGCTGCCCGCGAAGCTTCTATATACACAGGCATAACCATTGCCGAATATTTTAGGGATATGGGATATAATGTAGCCTTAATGGCCGACTCCACCTCCCGCTGGGCCGAAGCCCTGCGGGAAATAGCGGGTAGACTGGAAGAAATGCCGGCCGAGGAAGGTTATCCTGCCTATCTTGGGTCAAGGCTCGCTCAGTTTTACGAAAGGGCCGGTTACTTTGAAAATCTAAGCGGCAGCGAAGGGTCGATTACCATCATAGGAGCCGTTTCTCCAGCCGGCGGCGACTTTTCCGAACCCGTCACACAGGCAACGAAGAGGGTTGTCGGAGCATTTATAGCCCTAGACAAGGAACTAGCTCACGCGCGGCATTTCCCGGCTATAAACTGGCTTTTATCTTATAGCGGATATGTAAAGATGCTGGGCGATTGGTACGCTCAAAACGTAGCCGATGACTTTTTGAGCCTCAGGGCGAAAATGCTTAGTCTTCTCCGAGAAGAGAACAAGCTGATGGATATAGTGAAGCTCGTGGGAGAGGACGTTCTTCCCGATGACCAAAGGCTGGTGCTGGAAATAGCAAGGGTTCTTAAAATGGCATATCTGCAGCAGAACGCCTATCACAAAGAAGATTCATTTGTACCCTTAAAGAGGCAGTATAAAATGCTGAAGGTCATCGAAAAACTATACGACAGGGCTTCTTCCTCGATAAAAAAAGGAATCCCCCTAGCAAAAGTGAAAAACGAGGCGCTCTTCAACGATATTATAATGATGAAATACAACCTCAATTTTGAAGACCTTTCCAGTAAAGTCGACGAGTATTTCGATAAGTTGGAAAGCATGTACAAAGAAGGTGCTCAATATGAAAGTTAAATATATTAAATTAGAACAAGTTGAAGGACCGCTAATCGTTTTGCAGGACGTAAAAGAGGCAGCCTACGATGAAATAGTAGAGATAGAAGTCCCGGGTAGAGGAATGCGAATGGGGAAGGTAGTTGAGATAAGCGGTGACAAGGTGATCATCCAAGTTTTCGAAGGGACTTCCGGTATTTCCTTGGACAAAGTAAGTGTGAGTTTCACCGGAAGTCCAATGCGCATACCACTTTCAAAAGAGATCCTGGGCCGCATCTTCAACGGCATTGCAAAGCCAATAGACGGCGCAGGAGAAATTTATTCCGAAAAGACCTATGACATCAACGGTCGACCCATCAATCCCGTGGCAAGGTTGTATCCGAGGAATTTCATAAGAACAGGTATTTCTGCCATAGACGGCCTTATCACCCTTATTCGTGGCCAAAAGCTTCCCATATTTTCCGGCGACGGCCTTCCCCATAACGAACTGGCGGCTCAAATAGTCCGCCAGGCCGGTATTTCCGGAGAGGAGTCCAAAAATTTCGCGGTAGTCTTCGCGGCCATGGGTATAAAACACGACGAAGCCGACTTTTTCGTGAGAAGCTTCGAAGAAGCGGGAGTAATGGACAGGGTGGTGATGTTTTTAAATCTGGCCGACGACCCCGTAGTGGAAAGGATTATAACACCGAGGTGTGCCCTTACCGCCGCAGAATACCTGGCCTTTGAGCGGGGTATGCATGTGCTTGTAATAATGACCGATATGACCAGTTATTGCGATGCTCTGAGGGAAATATCATCCGCCCGGGAGGAAGTACCTTCGAGGAAAGGGTACCCGGGTTACATGTATTCGGACCTGGCTACGCTTTACGAAAGAGCCGGGATAATAAAGAATTCGGGAGGCAGCATCACCCAAATACCGATACTTACGATGCCCAATGACGACATAACCCACCCCATTCCGGACCTCACGGGCTATATAACCGAAGGTCAAATCGTGCTTTCAAGGTCCCTGTATCAACTGGGTATCTATCCTCCTATCGATGTCCTGCCTTCCCTTTCCAGGCTTATGAAAGACGGCATCGGTGCCGAGTACACGAGGGAGGACCATCCAGACCTGGCAAACCAAATATTCGCTGCATATTCAAGGGTGCAAGAGGTCAGAGCTCTAGCCCAGGTCATAGGAGAAGAGGAACTTTCTGAAACGGACAAATGCTACATGGAATTCGGCCGGAGGTTCGAAAGGATTTTCCTTTCCCAAAAGTTCGACGAAAACAGGAGCATAGAAAAGACCCTTGACATTTTATGGGAACTATTAAAGGTTCTGCCAAGGTCCGAAATAACGAGAATAGACCCCGCCCTCGTCAACAAATACCTGGGGAAGTGAGCTTATGAAGGAAAACGTTGCTCCAACGAAAGCCAATCTAATGGCTGCTGCGTCCGCCCTCGAATTTTCAAAAAAGGGCTACGAGCTTTTGGACAAAAAAAGAAACGTCCTTATCAGAGAAATGATGGGGCTGATGAAGAGGGCCTCGGAAATTCAGGTTAAGGTGAACCAAATATTCAAAGAAGCATACCAGGCCCTCCAAATGTCAAATATCACCCTGGGCATTTCCCAGGTTTACGAAGTGGCCAGATCCATTCCTGAAAATTCAGACTTTACTATACTCACCCGCAGTGTAATGGGCGTCGAAATTCCCATAGTGAGGTACGAAAAAAAGTCCCTCGACCACTACTATAGTTTTTACCACACTAATGCGGCTTTGGATTTAGCCCTCAAAAAATTTCACGAGGTTAAATACTTACTGCTGGAACTTGCTGAAGTGGAAGATTCGGTCTATAAACTCGCCGTTGAAATAAAAAGGACCCAGAAAAGGGCCAATGCACTGAAGAACATACAGATTCCGAAACTTGAGTCCATCGTAAAAACCATATCGGAAATGCTGGAAGAAAAGGAAAGGGAAGATTTTTTCAGGTTGAAAACTTTAAAATCAAAATTGGGGACTTCTAAAAATTATCCTTAAATTTTAAAAGTCGCATACCGTTAATTGTAACAAGTAGTGTAGCACCCATGTCTGCAATAATTGCCAGGTAAAGCGTAAGCCATCCCGGAAAGGTCGCTGCTATAGCGGCAAATTTTAAAAAAAGCGAAATGAAAATGTTCTGGCGGATAATCCGCCTTGTTTTTTTGCCCAAACTTACGGTGAGGGCTATCTTTATAAGGTCATCTGTCATCAAGACTACATCTGCAGTTTCAAGGGCTACATCGGTGCCGCTCTGTCCCATAGCTATTCCCACAGTCGCCGCGGCTAAAGCCGGGGCGTCATTTATGCCGTCGCCTACCATCGCCACATCTTTATACTCCTTTTTCAAATCCTCTAAAACCCTTACTTTCTCGTGGGGCAAAAGTTCGGCGAAATGTTCATCTACACCTATAATTTTAGATATCGCTCTTGCTGCAGTACGGTTGTCTCCAGTTAGCAAAACCGTCTTTTTTATCCCTTCACCCTTTAATTTAGCGACAGCCATCTTGCCTGTTTCCCTTACCTCGTCCGACAACGCTATTATGCCCAGGATTTTTTCTTCGGTCCCTACAAGCACTGTAGTCTTCCCTTCTTCCTGAATGCGCTTTAACTCCTTTAAAATTTCTCCTGAAATCATTTCTCTTTTTCCAAAGTGTCTCTCATTTCCTATCAAAATAGTCTCTCCATCCACAACCCCCTTCGTTCCTTTGCCAGCCAAAGCAGTAAAATTTACCGCTGAAGCCATTTCTATTTTACGAATTTGTGCTTCTTTAACTATAGCTTTTGCTATGGGGTGTTCTGACATTCTTTCGACGCTTGCTGCTTTATATAATACTTCTTCCTGGAATGATGATGCTAGGGGTATCACATCTGTCACAACAGGAACTCCTTTAGTAAGGGTGCCTGTTTTATCGAACGCAACTACTTTAAGAGCTCCGGCCTTCTCTAATACCTCACCGCCTTTAATAAGAATGCCACTCCTGGCCGCCCTGCTTATTGCGCTTACTACGGCTACCGGTGCCGACAGCACAAGTGCGCAGGGGCAGGAAACCACCAGTAGCGCAAGGCCTCTATATATCCATGAATGCCAATCGTATCCAAAAAGTATCGGCGGTAAAAACGTCAAGATACCTGCAAGGGTAAGAACCACAGGTGTATATATCGCTGCAAACCGGTCGATAAAGGCCTGTATTTTCGGCCTATTCTGCTCAGCCTCCTTCACCAGTTCGACTATCTTGGCCAAAGTACTTTCACCAGATAGTTTTGTCGCCTTTATTTCAAGAAATCCATTTAAATTGATCGTTCCAGCAAAAACTTCATCCCCAGGAGCCTTTTCTACCGGCATTGATTCCCCTGTTATTGCGGCTTCATTAACCGACGACGCCCCTTTTACAACAATACCATCCATCGACACCTTCTCCCCAGGTAATACCTCTACTATATCACCTACTTTGACTTTCTCTACAGGTACTTCGACAACTCCCCACGGTTTTTTCACCCGTGCGGTTTTGGGTGACATTTCAATTAATTTTTTCAATGAATTCCTCGCATTGTCTACCGTCCAGGACTCGAGCATCTCTGATACGGAAAAAAGAATCGACACAACACCGGCTTCCTCCAGTTCTCCAATCGCAATAGCCCCAATTACGGCAAAGCTCATGAGAACGTTTATATTCAGCTCTAACCTTCCTAACGAATAAAAAGCTTTTTTAAAATTTACAAAGCCACCTATTATCACGGCGGATAGGAAAAAAGGTACCGACAAATTTAAAAGGCCTTTCATCTTCAATATAAAACCGGCAAGAATACTCAAGGAAGAAAAAACTACTCGTAGCAGTTCCGAATCAATCTTAAATTTTTCATTCTTCAAAGCGGTTTTTTCTTTTACAGGCATTATTTTATAATTCTCTTTTAACCCTTCCTTTATTATCTCTTCTATATCTGCATCCCCTTCCACGATGAGCCTACCTGCCAGTGGATCAAATCTGGCTTTAGTTATTCCAGGCAGAGTCGCTATCCTTTTTTCAAATTTTGCAGCACAGTCAAGGCAGGTTATGCCTTCTACCCTGTATTCCTTTGCCTTTTCAGACACACCGCGACCTCCTTCAATAATTGTATATATGTTCAATTGTTTAATATTTGAGTATACGATTTTATTAATATTATATTTATTTCATCAAGAGATTTCAACATAATTCAGTCGGAACGTTGACAATATTTCGCAGCTTTATTAATATAAAACTCAAGACGAATCTTAATGTGAGGGGGTCTTTATGCAAAAAAAGGATTGGCCAAGGCACTGGAGGGGATTTTGGCAACTCGCGGACCCTAAAATTTGGATTGCCTCAACGGTCCCGATGGCTGTAGGTGCTGCTTTAGCTTACGGCATCGAAGGAAAATTTAGCCTCTATTGGTTGTTATGGAGCATGATTGGTGTGTACCTGATAGAAATAGGAAAAAACGCCATAAATGAATTCGTGGATTATGAATCTGGAGTGGACCGATACGTCGCACCCGACAAGAGAACCCCGTTCAGCGGAGGCAAGAAAGTAATAGTGGACGGAATACTTTCCGTTTCGGAAGTCAAAGCCATTGCTGTATGGACAATGGCGCTTGCGGGACTTATAGGAGTTTATATAGTTTTATATAGGGAACCTTCCGTCTTATGGATAGGAGCGGCAGGCTTAATACTTTCCATAATCTACAGCCTACCACCTTTTAAGCTGTGCTACAGGGGATTCGGTGAAATTACGGTAGGTCTCACCTTCGGGCCCCTCGTACTTTGCGGAACCTATTTGGTGCAGGCTCACCGCATTTCCTTTGAGGCGGTCCTAGCTTCCTTGATTATCGGATTTTTAATAGCTAACGTTCTTTTAATCAACCAGTTTCCTGACTACGAAGCAGATCTCCGCGGCAACAAACGAAACTGGGTGGTAAGACTCGGCAAAAAAAGAGCCACACAGCTTTATTTTACGCTTTTCGCCGCGGCCTTTGCCACATGTCCGGTTCTAGCTTATATTTCCGGCAATCCCGCGTTTTTGCTTCCTTTGTGTACCTGCCCCATAGCGAAAAACGCCGTTAAAATTGCAAAAATATACTATAACGATATTCCTAACCTAATACAGGCCAATGCTAAAACCGTGCAAGTTTATCAGCTTACGGGCTTGACTCTGATTATAGGAGCAATCTTCAACAAGTTTTTACAGTGAAATTTCTCAATATTCCTTTAGAAGGATTTTCAATTTTTGTGTATAATATATATTAAGTAGTCCAAAGTTAAATAAATAATCAATTAAACATTTTTACAGGGGGGAAGCATAATGAGGAAACTGTTAGTACTCGCGCTGGTCCTTTGCTTGGTAGTTGCCCTTGTAGCAGGTTGCAGCTCCCAAAAGAAACAGGAGGGTCAACCAAACCAGCAGCAGGAACAGCAGGGCGGCCAGCAAGAGCAGCAGGTAGCTTATAAAGACGGCACCTACTATGCTGAAGAGAAAGAATTCAGCGAGCAAGGCTGGAAAGGTCTTGTGACAGTGATTGTGAAAGATGGAAAAATAACAAAAGTTTTTTATGATGAAATCAATAAAGAAGGAAAGCTAAAGAGCTTTGACCCAGAATATGGTCCGAAAATGAAGGAAAAGTCTGGCACGACGCCTTTAGAAGCTTATGCTAAACTGGAACAGTCGCTTATTGATAAGCAAAAAGCCGAAGCTGTAGATGTAGTAAGTGGAGCAACCCATACATCCGAAGCATTCAAGGCTTTAGCAGCTGAAGCTTTAAAAGGCACACCGGTCGAAGCCAAAGGTGGACTTAAGGATGGAATTTATAAAGCAGCGGAAGCCAATTTTGACGATCACGGTTGGAAAGCTATGGCCGCCATTATCGTAAAGGACGGCAAGATTCAATCGGCTTTCTTTGACGAAATCAGCAAAGAAGACGGACATTACAAATCCGTAGACCAAGAATATGCAAAGAATATGGAAGCAAAATCTGGCCAAACTCCTGCTAAAGCGGTAGAAGCCCTTACTAAATCGCTCATCGAAAAACAGGACGCAGCTCAGGTTGACACTGTAGCTGGTGCAACCGGAACTTCGACCAAATTTAAGAACTTAATGACGGAAGCCCTTTCTCTGGCAAAATAAAGCTAGACAAAGGAATTTGAAAGGAATTTGAAAAGGGCATACTTTCTGTATGCCCTTTCTTTACATAATTGCTAATATCCCTTATTTGCGATATCTTTTTTGTTGATAATATTTGTTAGAAAGAGTGATATATAGTGGCATTATACGAATTTTATAATCAGATATCAAAAGAAATGGAATTGCTTGAGGAAAAACTCCTAGAATCGGTTAAAACAAAGGAACCTTTTTTATGGGATGCGTTGAAAAACACTATTAAGGCCGGTGGAAAGAGAATAAGGCCTGCATTGGTCTATCTTTCCGCGCGATTTGGCAATTACGATTTCAATAAAATCACACCCCTTGCCATCGCGGTTGAGTTGGTGCATACTGCTACACTCATCCACGACGACATCGTTGACGATTCTCCTTTGAGGAGAGGAATCCCCACAGTTCAGGCAGCAATAGGTAAAGATGCTGCGGTATACGCAGGAGATTTTGTGCTCGCAAAGGCTTTGAAAACCCTGGTCGACCACGGCGATATTGAAATTTTAAAGTCAATCTCTGGTGTGCTTTATAAAATTTGTGAAGGGGAAGCGCGCCAGAAAGAAGAAGCTTTCAATATAGATATAAGTTTTATTGACTATATTAGGAGAATAAGGAAAAAAACCGCCCTCCTTTTTGCCATCAGTTGTGAGCTCGGAGCAAGGGGTGCCGAGGCGCCCCTTTCGGCAATTTATGCCCTGAAAAAATACGGAATGATGCTCGGAATGGCGTTTCAAGTGACAGATGACATCCTAGATCTTACGGCGGATGAAAAAAAGAGCGGGAAACCCCTAGGAAACGACATAAAAGAAGGGGTAATTACCTTACCCTTATTATACGCCCTTAACTATAGTTCTAGAGCCTTAGAATTGCGAGAACTTTTCTCTGACCCCGCTCGGTGGGACTCAAATACCATCCAATATATCATCGAAATAGTCCGAGAATCTGGAGGAATAGAATACGCCCGGCGTGTAGCCGAGCGTTATATCTCAAAATCCAAACAATATTTATCAGTCCTCTCCGATATCCAAGCCAAGAGGTTATTGCTTACACTAGCCGACTACGTCGTGAATAGAGCCCGGTAGAGCGGGTTTTCTGCCGCCTCCTCTGATTATTCTTTTCGCTACTCTGGAGATCCAAGGAATCGCCCATCTGTCAAGGCCAAACGAATGCCCCGCACCGGAGAAGCATACGGCAAGCGATACCATAAAGAACCACATGTCACCAGAACCCGATATCATGAAATTGAGCAGCATAAATAGCGACCCGAGAGAAGCCAACATCGTAAAAAGCCCTAAAACAAGACACGTGCCGATGGCAAGTTCGCTCAACGTTATTACCGTCTGGAAGAACAGGGCGTGCGGAAAGATGAATTTCTCTACAAAACTCGCGTACCATTCCGGCGTATTGGGCCCTATCGGACTTGTCGAAGCTCCCGCCACCAACTTGTCACCAGCCGCGAGCCATCCGGAGTGTACCTTTTCAAGTCCTGACATGATCCAGCGGTATCCTAAATATATTCTTAAAATAGCAAGCCAAAAAGCGCTGGTGCTAACCCCCAGATTCTGAACAATAAAGGATTTTCCGCGGTTCTTGTTGAAAAACTGATGGCCGATGTATTCCCTCACAAAAGTCCATCCACCGACACCTAACAGGTAATGCATGTCAGCTAAATGTTTTATGAACGTGGCAATCCAGCCTTCGAGTTTGCGCCCCATTACTTCTGCCACGCAGTACCTTTCTCCAATAGACACCATATTTCCGTGCAGGTTTAGTTTCAGGGGTTTTTTGGAGCCACCTGAAATTTCAGCAGCAATATTGTGGGCCGCACACTCACCCGACTGCATGGCCGATTCCACAAGGGCAGGCATTACGAAATTTTTCTCATTCACATAAAAGCTTACATCGCCTATAGCATAGATGCCCTTTTCGCTGGTCTCCAGGTACTCATTCACCCTTATCCTTCCACGGCCTCCAGTCTCAAGGCCCAGCTTTTCCGCGAGCTGATTCCCCCTCACTCCACCTGTCCAGATAAGGGTACGGGTTTTTATCTTTTCTCCGCTCTTTAAGGTAAATCCGTCCGGTTCGACATTAACTATGGGCGAATTCAATAATATCTTAACTTTGTTCCTCTCCAGATAATCTGTAGCCTTCTTTATAAGTTCGTCCGAAAGATTCGGCAATATTTTCGGCAAGGCCTCCACTACCATAAGGGTAACTTCGTCGCGACTTATCCCATATTCCCTGCACAGGTCTTCAACCCATTCCACCAGCTCGCCTATCATTTCTATGCCTGTAAATCCTCCGCCGCCCACCACGAAGGTCAAATATTCTCGCCTTTTTTCTCCGTCCAATTCGTACCTGGCTTTGTCGAACATTTCCTCTACTCTATGCCTAATCTTCAGTGCATCTTCCAAGGACCACAATGTGAATGCGTTTTCTTTCATTCCGGGGATACCAAAATATTCGGGCTGGCTGCCGCATGCGAGAATCAGGTAGTCAAAAGGATATTCGGCTTTTTTGCCCTTCAGTATTCTGGACTTCATGTCCGCATCCTCGATCTCATCAACTACGAGCCTGACACCGGTCTCCTCCAGTGCCTTTTCAAGCGAATAAAGCACTCCTTCCGGTTTTACTCTGTTGCCGGCAACAAGGTGCAGCTCGGTAAGATATACCTGAAAAGGAGACCTGTTTATGAGGTAAATTTCTACGTCATCTCGCCTTGCCAAAAGCTTGTTAAGCTTTTGTGCGGCCGTAAGCCCTCCGTATCCACCCCCCAGTATAACTATCCGCTTTTTCTCAGCCATCCGGTTCCCTCCCAAACTTAATTTCTTATGATGATTCAATTGTAAAAGTATGCACATCTTTATAATATAATTTTTTTAGTATACTTTGCAAGAGAAAAGGAATACTTGCGCGACGAAAATTTATAGGTTTTTCCATCGACAGAAAATAATTTCGAGTAAATCAACAGCAAAAAATAAAAGCAATCCTATTCCACCCAGGACCAGAATTCCCGAATACATGTCGATGTAATTAACTCTCATCCACGAATCCATGATAAAATATCCCATGCCATGAGTAGTCCCGAAGTTTTCCGTAAAAAATAAAATCGAAATGGCCGTTCCGGTACTTAGCCTAACAGCGGTCAACAATTCCGGCATAGTTGCAGGCAAGACAACCTCTTTGAAAATTGTCGCATCATTTGCCCCTAAAGACTTCAGGGAATAAAACATCTCTTTGGGTATGTTTTTTACCGAATCGCGCACGGTAATAATTATTTGAAATACAGTTATAATAAATATAATAGTAATTTTTGACACTTCCCCAATGCCTAATAATATCATTATTATAGGTAGCAGTGCGATTTTAGGTATTGGATATGTAAAATATACGATAGGCGAAAGAAATCTGTCGACCGGGGCATAAAAACCCATCAAAAGTCCTAATGTCGAACCTGTTAAAACCGAAACAACAAGACCTAATGCAATTCTGTATAAGCTGAGGGCAGCATGAATTGCAATCTTTGAAAAAAATATTTTCTTTAAATTGCATAAGACGGCTACCGGTGATGGTAAAATAGGACTTTTTAGCGCAACAGATCCTGTTTGCCACAATACAAAAATCATCAAAAATATAAGGACATGGCGGAAAGAGTTTCTCATCATTTTTGTATACCCTTTAATAATTTCCTTAATTTTAATTTTATTGATATATAATGCTCGATATCCTTTACCTCTCGCACACCAAAGAAAGGATTATCTAAAGTCGAAACGATCCGACCGGGAGGCCCCGTCATGACAGTTATCTTTTTCCCCAAATACATCGCTTCTTCGGTACTGTGAGTCACAAAAACAGTCGAAACAGAATCGCTTTTCCACACATCTAAGAAAAGGTCCTGCATTTCCTCTCTGGTTATCGCATCAAGGGCGGAAAAGGGTTCGTCCAGCAAAAGAATATCCGGCTTCATAATGAAAGCCCTCGCTATCGCTACTCTTTGCTTCTGCCCACCACTTAATTCGCCTGGGTACCTTTTAAAAAAACCGGAAAGGCCCACCCGGGCCAGGATATATTCGGCGTATTCCTTATCTTCTTTTTCAATCACTTTTTTCTTTACTTTCAATCCTAGGAGCGCATTTTCAAATACCCTTTTCCAGGGCAAAAGTCCATAATCCTGGAGCACAAGGCCTATCCTATGTCTTCTCGGATCTATCGGTGCATCATTTATCAAAACTTCACCTTCGAACTTATTTATGATTCCTGCCAATACATAAAGAAGCGTGGTTTTCCCGCATCCGGAGGGGCCAATTACAGCAGCTATCCCTCCCTTTTCCACTTCCAGATTTAATCCCGAAAGTGCTTTAAATTTATCGTAATACACTCCTAGATTGCGTACTTTGATCATACATAACTCCCGGTCTTTTTTATTCTATGAGTCTTCCATCCACCAGTTCTTCATACGAAAATGCTTTCTTTACAAGGCCTTTCTTCACCAACCAATCCATTACCTCGTTAAAATCCTCTTTCGAAGGAAGCCCTGCTTTCGTATATTTAGGGAGGTTAATAATTTCCTTAACATCCTGGGGGAACCCTGCTTTTTCAATGACGATGTCTATATAAGAGGACTTTTCATTTTGGTTGAGAAATTCCACGGCCTTATTGTATGCCCTATAAAAGGCCTTTATCTCATTTTCTTTTTGTTCTATGGCTTGCTGAGAAAACAGCAATACCCCCGGATTTATCCCCACTCTGTCTGTGCTCTCTATGACCTTAGCCCCGTTTTTTACAGCCACCGAAGCAAGCGGGTCGGGAAGCGTCGCAGCATTAACCTTTCCGTTTTGGAGCATCTCCAGCCTCGCTGGGATTTGAGGTACTACCACCTTACTTACCTCATCCGGATTTACGCCGTATTTTTCCAATATCTTATCTGTGGCATATTCTATAATGGTATTTTTCGATATAGCAATATCCTTGCCTTTCATCTTTTCAACTGCATCGATATTTTTTTCCTTTCCCGCAAGGAGTTTATAAGTCCCGTTGGTGAGGGAGGTTATTTTTACTTTGAACCCCCCGTCGTTGGCAAAAGCTGCTGCGAGGATGTCAGAAACCGCTCCGTCTATTTTGCCGCTTTGAAGGGCGCTATCTCTCTCCATGGCGCTCTTAAAGTGCTCAAGTTTAACCTCTACCCCTTCTTCCCGGAAATATCCCTTTGCCTCTGCTATTATCAGAGGTATTGAATCCACATCCGGAAGAACACCAATTACTAATGGACTGCCCTTCGTTTCTTGATTTGTCGTCTCGGAAGATGTAGACGGCTGTGATGTGTTTGCCGATTTATTTTTTGAGCATGCGCTCAAAGAAAGCACAAGGCAAATTAAAGTGAAAACAACCACCAGTGTTTTAATTTTTTTGAAAATCACGATTCAACTTCACTCCTTCCCATCTATTAACTAATTTATTTTGGATGTTTAAAGCATCCAAAACTCTTCCGACTATGAAATTTACCATATCTTCAATAGTCTTTGGATTTTGATAGAATGCCGGCATGGCAGGCACTATGTGGGCACCCATTTTGCTTAGTTTTAGCATGTTTTCCAGGTGTATAGAACTCAATGGCGTTTCCCTAGGAACAATGACAATCCTTCTTTTTTCCTTTAGAAAAACGTCAGCGGCCCTTTGCAGCAAATTATGGGACATCCCCCCAGCTATAAAAGCCAAGGTCGACATTGAACATGGCATTATGACCATTCCATCAGCCGGGAAAGATCCGCTTGCAATCGGCGCAAAAAGGTCATTTATGTCATATCTTTTAATAACTCCACCCAGTCTTTCGTATTTGCCAAAGTGCGATATCAAACCTTCCACATCAAATCCCAGTTCATATTTTATAACTTTTTCCCCGTTTTCAGTGATTACAAGGTGTACCTCGTTTTTCTTTTCTAAAAGTTCTTCTACCAACCTCACGCCATATATGCTTCCGCTTGCTCCCGTTATTCCCACTATGTACCTCGGCATCGGATCACCTCATAAGATGAAAATGTCTAAGAAAGAAAATATAAAAAAGGCCACGCTGACTATCCGGTTGATATCGTAAGATGCTATGGTTACGTGCTTTAAGTTTTGAGGAGAAACCAGCTTATGCTCGGCGTAAAGAAAACATGAGATGACAAAAAGACCGGTAAGATAAAGATAGCCCATCCCCATTAAAAAATACAGGTAAAACAAAAGACCTACAGATATTGCATGGAAGACCGAAGATATTTTTAGGGCATTTCTCAATCCAAATTTCACCGGTATTGAATGAAGGCCGTAACTTGTATCAAAATCCACATCCTGACATCCGTATATTATGTCGAAGCCCGCAACCCAAAACATCACAGCAGCACCGAGAACTAAAGCCGGCCACTCTATTTTTCCAGTTACCGCTATCCAAGCTCCTACTGGAGCTCCGCCGCAGGCAAGACCCAGTATCACGTGGCACAGCCAGGTAAATCGCTTGGTGTACGAATATATCACGAATAAAAATATTGCAACAGGCAGCAATTTCACGCAAAGCGGGTTCAGATTGAACGCGGCTAATACCAATATTGCAAAACAAAATATCACAATCAAAAAGGCTTCGTATTCCCTTACAATTCCCCTTGGTATATGTCTTCCGGCAGTCCTCGGATTCTTTGCATCTATATCCTTGTCCACCAGGCGGTTAAGGGCATTCGCGCCATTTCTTGCCCCTAAAAGGGCCACCATAATCCAGAAAAAAACTCTAGCCGGGGGCAGTCCGCCAGCAGCCCAGAACATAGCAATGAGTGAAAACGGCAGGGAAAATAACGTATGAGAAAACATTACCAATTCACCGTAAGTCTTCAGCCGGCCCCACAAAGTGCTAACAATCGAAACCCCATGGCTTTTAGAACCCATATTCTTTCCACCTTCTGTCAACCAACTCCTTTATCTTCGGGTCCATGGCAATCTCGTCAGGCCATTCCCTTTCGTGCCCCTCTTCCTTCCATTTTTTAGTTGCATCAATCCCCATCTTGCTTCCGTAGTGTTTCATCGGCGAAGCGTGGTCCAAAGCGTCCAGGGGCCCGTCGACTATTACCACATCCCTTTTCGGATCAACATTGTTGAATACCTTCCACGCCACAGTCGAAAGGTTTTTTGGATCGACGTTCTCATCCACTACAACTATGACTTTCGTATACATCATCTGCCCGATTCCCCACAGGGCGTGCATCACCTTTTTCGCATGGCCGGGGAATCTCTTTTTTATGGAAACTATAACGCAGTTATGAAACACACCTTCCAGCGGAAAATTTATATCCACTATTTCTGGGCACAGTATTTTTAAAAAAGGCAAAAAAATTCTCTCCGTGGCCTTCCCCAAAAAACAGTCCTCCATGGGAGGTTTCCCCACAACCGTGGCCGGATATATGGGATTTTCTTTGCGGGTTATGCACGTAATGTGAAATACGGGATAATAGTCCTTGAGCGAGTAGTATCCCGTGTGATCGCCAAATGGACCTTCTTCTCTTAATTCATCTATATCTACGTATCCTTCTAGCACAAACTCCGCATTGGCAGGCACGTAAATATCGCAGGTTTTGCACTTAACCAGTTCAAGAGGCGCCTTTCGCAAAAATCCCGCAAATACCATCTCATCAATTTCTTTTGGAAGGGGAGCGGTAGATGCATATATCGTGGCCGGGTCGCACCCAAGAGCCACAGCAACAGGCATCTTTTGCCCTCTTCTTTTATATTTTTCGTATATCTCCCTGCCGTCCTTATGGAGGTGCCAGTGCATCCCCGTAGTCTTCTCGTCGAAAACCTGGAGCCTGTACATGCCCATATTCTGGGTACCCGTCTCCGGGTCTCTCGTAATTACCAAGGGAAGTGTTATAAATTTTCCTCCATCCCCTGGCCAGCATTTCAATATTGGGAGTTTTGAAAGGTCCGGTTCTTCTACTACTTCCTGACATGGAGCCTGTTTTACCTTTCTGGGAAAAATTTTCGCGAGTCTTGCAAGCCTTGTAGCCGACCTTATTTTGTTAAATAACCCCACATAGTTTGAAACATCTATCAGCTCTTCTATTTCTCTGGCAATATCATCAAGGCTCTCAACTTCCAAGGCCAGCTTCATCCTCTCGTAAGTACCGAAAGTATTTATCAACAGGGGAAACTCCGAACCTTTTACATTTTCAAAAAGAAGCGCGGGACCTCCTGATTTTACCACTCTATCCACAATTTCAGTTATTTCCAGTTCGCTGTCCACTTCTGCCTTTATCCTCTTGAGCTGCCCTTTTTGCTCCAAAACATTTACAAATTCTTGCAAATCTTTATACATTGTCTTTACACTCCATATCTAAATCTATTATTTTTATATCTCGTTACTACAACTCTTCAAAAGTTAAATACAAGAATTTAAAGAATCTTCCTTGTGAAATTATAGCATAAAGGCAACATTATAAACAAGTATATATTTCTCCAAAACTCCTTTATACCATCGCAAATCAAAACAATGCTGCCGAAGTCAAAAAACTTCGGCAGCAATAAGTTTTACCTATTTACGGCTTATCCCCCATATAGCGAAAGCAGCACTCCCGCAGCTATTGCAGAGCCTATTACACCTGCCACATTAGGCCCCATTGCGTGCATGAGAATGAAATTCCCGGGCATCTCTTCCTGCGCTACCTTTTGCGATACGCGCGCAGCCATAGGAACAGCTGATACTCCCGCAGACCCTATCAATGGGTTCACCTTGCCTCCCGTCAATACATACATCAGTTTGCCAAATAGAACTCCACCTGCTGTGCCACCCGCAAATGCCACCATCCCCAGTATTATTATCTCTATCGTCTGGATGCGCAGGAAGTTTTCCGCACTGGCCGTCGCACCCACGGTGAGGCCTATGAATATCGTAACTATATTTATCAGTTCGTTCTGCGCTGTCTTCGAGAGCCTGTCCACCACGCCGCATTCCCTGAATAGATTTCCCAGCATCAGGCACCCTATTAATGCCGTTGCAGGGGGCACCAAAAAGCTTGCCAGCACTGTTACTATTATCGGAAATATTATCTTTTCTGTCTTCGATACGGGCCTTAGTTGTTCCATCACTACGGTGCGCTCTTTTTTGGTGGTGAGAAG